>NZ_JAMYSZ010000006.1:0-239315 GCF_040322215.1 Mesorhizobium sp. M0184 | reverse complement strand
GGGGGGAGATTGGGTATCTTGTCTGCTTCCGCCAATCACCAACGTTGCAGGATTGGCGGCTAGGGCGAAGCTGCTGATCTCCCCCCTTGAGGGGGAGATGGCCGGCAGGCCAGAGGGGGGCGCCGTAGAACTCGACGCGTGTGCCTGCCATTCTCTACGCCTCATCCTCATCGTCGAGCAGCCGGGTGGCGCGCCAGCGGGTCAGCACGATGTTGGTCTGTTCGATGACGAAGAAGCGCGCGGAATCGCGGTCATAGCCTTCGGCCAGCAGCTTTTCGTAGTCGGTGTGCATATGGCGGATGTGGGCTATCGTCGCCAGCCACACGGCAATGCTCGGCGGCAAGGTCTTCATGTGCACGGCGCCGGCATCGGCACGGATCTTTTCCATATCGGCATAGGGCGCCAGCGGCAGCAGCGCTGTCAGCGCCTTGGCGATAGCGCGGCGGCGGCCGGTCGGCGCGCTCATCACTCCACCGGCCCTGGCTCGTCCCGCCCGGACATGGTCGCCTCGGCGAAGGCATCGGTCGAGGCGAAATAGGGCTTGATGTCGATGACCGGCGTGCCGTCGAGCACGTCGATGGCGTCGAGATCGATGCGGCCGGTGTCGATGTCGAGGGCAACGAGCTTTGCGACATGCAGTCCGACAGGATTCGGCCGGGCAGGGGAGCGCAGTGAAAAGACGCCTTTCGGCTCCGTGGCATGGCGGGGTTTCTGGACAATCAGTTGCCGCGGCGCATGGTGCAGCCAGGACAGGATGATCACGTGGCTGGCGCGTTCCAGCCCAAGCAGGCCATCACGATAAAGCGGGTCGATGACCAAGTGCGCCGGCTGTCCCGTCTCTCGCGCCGCCTTCATGTTCTTGGGGCAGGTCTCCCGCGTGACCCAAGGCGAAGCGATGCGGCCGATGAAGATGACATAGCCATCCGGCGGCATCGTTGCCGGGTCGGTTTCCAAGAGCTTTTCGCCGCTGCGCGTTTCGAACATGGTTCTCGCCCCGATCATGCGTCCGTTTTTGCGCGATCCGCCACGCATGCGTCATTTTCTTGTCCGGAAACGACATAGCGCTTGCAAGCCTATCCAAACCGACATAAACATATGTTTATATCTTTTCAAAGAGAATGCTCGCATGCATGTCGCTCTCGACACGATGGTAGATACATTGAAGGCGGCGGCGGAATCCAGCCGGCTGCGCATATTGGCGCTGCTGTCGCGCGGCGATCTGACCGTTTCCGATCTCACCGAAATCCTCGGCCAGTCGCAGCCGCGCGTCTCGCGCCATTTGAAATTGCTGCTGGAGGCCGGGCTGATCGGCCGCTATCAGGAGGGCTCGTGGGCTTTCTTCCGGCTTTCGGATTCCGACGCGTCGCGCGATTTCGTGCTCAGGCTGGTCTCCGGCATCCGCGGCGCCGATCCGCAGGTCGAGCGTGATCTCGAACGACTGACCGCGGTCAAGCGCAAGCGGCAGGACCGGGCTGCCGAATATTTCTCGGTAAACGCCGCAAGCTGGGACCATATCCGCTCGCTGCATGTGCCGGACCGCGCCGTCGAAGCAGCACTCGTCAAGCTCGTCGGCAAGCGGCCGTTCCAGTCGATGCTCGATCTCGGCACCGGCACCGGACGGCTGCTCGAGATCTTTTCGCCGCTCTATCGGCGCGGTATCGGCATCGACATGTCGCGCGAGATGCTGACGGTGGCGCGCGCCAATCTCGACAAGGCCGGCGTTTCGAATGCGCAAGTGCGGCAGGGTGACATTTTTGCGCCACCGGTCGAACGCGACGCCTTTGATCTCGTTACCATCCATCAGGTGCTGCATTATCTCGACGATCCCGCCCGCGCCATCCGCGAGGCGGCGCGTCTGTTGCGCCCGGCCGGCCGGCTGGTGATCGTCGATTTCGCGCCGCACGCGCTGGAGTTCTTGCGCGAGGAGCACGCGCATATGCGTCTCGGCTTTTCCGACCGGCAGATTGGCGACTGGTTTTCCGAGGCCGGCCTCGACCTAGAGGACAGCCAGGAATTCGAGCCGCGCGGCGGCAACGAGGCCAAGCTCACCGTCAAACTCTGGCTCGGCCGCGATCGGCGCATGCTGATTGCCGAGCCTTCCAACGACAGACAACCGGCCAATGCGTATCCGATAGGGGAAACCGCCTGATGAACCAGTTCCGCTTCTCCCGCCGCCCCGACATCGGCGACAAGGTCAGGGTTTCGTTCGAGTTCTTTCCGCCGAAAAACGATGAGATGGAAGCAAGGCTGTGGGACACGGTCACCCGGCTTGAGCCGCTCAAGCCGAAATTCGTCTCGGTCACCTATGGCGCCGGTGGTTCGACCCGCGAGCGGACGGCCCGCACCGTCAAGCGCATCCTCAATGAAACGACGCTGACGCCGGCGGCGCACATGACTTGTGTCGACGCGGCGCGCCACGAGGTCGATGCGGTGATCCGGGAGTTCGCCGATATGGGCGTCAAGCGTTTCGTCGCCCTGCGCGGCGATCCGGCCGAGGGCGTCGGCGCGGCCTACCGGCCGCATCCGGAAGGCTATGCCAATGGCGCCGAACTGGTTGATGCGCTGAAGGGCGCCGGCGATTTCGACATATCGGTCTCGGCCTATCCGGAAAAACATCCGGAGAGTCCGGATTTCGCCACCGACTTCGACATGCTGAAGCGCAAGGCCGACAACGGCGCGACGCGGGCGATCACCCAGTTCTTCTTCGACAACGATCTTTATGAGCGCTATGTCGAGCGGGCACGGCGGGCCGGCATCTACATACCGATCGTGCCGGGCATATTGCCGGTGCACAATTTCACCCAGGTCGCCAACTTCTCGGCGCGGTGCGGCGCCTTGGTGCCGGCATGGCTGGCCGAGCGTTTCGATGGGCTGCAGAACGATCCGCAAACGCATGCGCTGGTGGCATCTGCCGTGGCGGCCGAGCAGGTGCTGGACCTTGTCGAGCGCGGCGTCGGCGATTTCCACTTCTATACGATGAACCGGGCCGATCTGGTCTTCGCCATCTGCCACATGATCGGCATCAGGTCGCACGAAGTCGAGGCAGCGGGATCAGCCGCGGCGTAAGGCGGCAAGCTCCTTTTTGAAATGTCAAAGATCGGGGGAATGCAAAAGGCCGGGCAAAATGCCCGGCCTTTTCAAATGTTTGGAGTATTCGGTGCTGGTCTTCCCCCGCTCAGCGGCCTTATGGAAGGACGCCCATAATGAGGGCGCCGATGAATGCAAACGCAGCACAAATCATCAATGCGTTGATCGGCCTCGTCAGTCCCATGTCATAGCCTCCTCTTAAAGAGCTATGGCGAGAGTCTAGGGTCATTTGTGCCACAGGCAAGCAGAAACTTTGCTGCAATGCGACGAGATTGTGGAATTTGCGACCTGCCGTTTGCCGTTAGGCATTGAAACTCTTTGTCAAAAGCCGGCTCGGGACCTGTGAATAATTTGTGGCAAAGCCGTGGCAGTAGCGAGAATGGCAGCGCTACCGCGGCAAAAATCGGAATCGATTTTCGGAACGACTGAAGATTCGGAGCGTCGGAGCGCCCTTTGCATGTCCAACCGGGTGCTGCACGCTATACGAATGCGGTGGGCAACCAGCAGCGTTGTGAGATAGCCAGGACTTGAATTTTCTGCCAATTGGCAGTATATTGCCTGCCAATTGATGGAGGCTGGAATGAGTGTCGCTTATGCGGTTCGCGATCCTGCAAATCAGGCTTTGCCGGCAAATCTGGCGGATGCCTCGGCACGGGCGCGGATCACGCCAGCTGCTGTTGCCGGCATCGTCAGGCTCGCAGCCATCTGGCATCTGACCAGCACCGAGATCTGTACCTTGATCGGCGACGTGTCGGAGAGAACCTGGTTCCGCATGAAGAAAGGCGAGTGGGAGGGCGTTCTCTCCCAGGATTCGCTGACACGCATCAGCGCCCTGATCGGCATCTTCAAGGGACTGCGGCTTCTGTTTTCCGAAGGGCTTGCCGATGAATGGGTGCGGTTGCCGAACAAAGGGCCTCTTTATGGTGGCCGGCGCCCCCTGGACGTGATGATCGAGGGCGGCATTCCGAAGCTGCTGCAGGTTCGCCAACATATCGACGCTTTGCGCGGTGGACTTTGAATGCAGATCCCACCACGCGCTGACATTTCCCAGCGCGACACGATCCGGCTGATTTCGACAGGCAGGCTCAAGGAACCGGTCCTGATGCCGTTGGCCAGGAATCATGGAGATTTGGAGGACCTTGCGGAGCTCGAAGGGGCCACCAGCGGCCGCCTTCAGGCGCAGCAAGGGGGATTGCCCGACCTCGATCCGCGCGAACTGGTTTTCGGGAGACCGGGCTACACCTTCATCAATGCGGCGTTCGCTTACACCCGTCCGGGCGGCAATCGTTTCAACGATGATGCCAGGGGCGTCTGGTACTGTGCGTTCGATGCGGAAACCGCGCTCGGCGAGGTCTCTTTTCATCTGACGCGCGAGCTTGCCGCGATCGAACGGTTCGAAAACGTCACCGACTACGCGGAGCTCGTTGCCGACTTCATAGGCTCGTTTCACGATCTGCGCGGTGCTGAGTTCAGCAAGGACCCGGTTCTCGATCCGGACACTGTCTTAGCCTATCCTGCCGGTCAGGCGCTGGCGAAGCAACTTCGCAAGCAAGACGCCGCGACCGGTCTTGTGTATCCTTCCGTGAGACATGTTGGCGGGACCTGCCTTGCCGCCTTCCTTCCCGATCTCGTTCAGAATCTCCGGCAAGGCGGTATCTGGCGTCTGGAATGGCAGGGTTCATCTGTTCCCGCGATCACGCCCATATAGCGCACGATCGGGAGCGACAACTTCGCTGCGCCATCTCTAACGCCGCCCGAACAGGCGACCGTCGATGGTGACGAGGCCGAGGGCGATCAGCGCCATGCCGCCGAGTTCGAACAGTTCGAGCCGCTCGCCCAGGAACAGGAAGCCGAGCAGGATGGCACTGGCCGGCACGATCAGCGTGACCAGCGAGGCGTTGGTGGCGCCGGCCGAGGCGACGAGATTGAAATAGAGGATGTAGGCGAAGGCCGTCGACAGCAGAGCCAGTGCCAGCACCGCCGCCCACACCGGCGGCGAGGCCGAAAACAGATTGGCGGCGTCATAGGTGAACAGAACGACCGGGATCATAATGATGGTCGAGCAGGTCAATTGGCCGGTGGCAATGACCGGTGACGGCACACCCTTGAAGCGGCGGGCGATCATCAGCGCAACCGCATAGGATAGCGATGCTCCGATGAGCGCGAATTTCGCCCAGACCGGACCGCCGAGCCCGGCGACAAGGCCGGGACCGATCATCACCGCAGTTCCCACGATACCGAGGCCGATGCCGGCAAGCTTGTTCCACGACAGTTTTTCGTCGCTGGTCAGCGCGTTGGCGAGGATCAGCGTCCAGAACGGCGTCGTCGAATTGAGCACCGAGGCGACGCCGGCGCCAAGCTCGGTCTGGCCGGCAAAGATCAGCGAGAAAGGAATGACATTGTTGGCGAGCGCCAGCAGGAAGAACAGGCCGGCATGCGGCAAGGCGAGGCGAAACGACGGGCCGCGGACCGCAAGATAGAGCTGCAACGCGATCGCAGCGATGGTGACGCGAAACAGCACCAGCACCAGCGGCGGAAGTTCCGCCACCGCAATGTGGGCAAAGAAGAACGAACCGCCCCAGACGGCGCCGAGCAGCAGAAGCTGCGCCCAGTCCTTGAGCACCATCGGCCCGCGCATCGTGGTGGTGGCAGCTATCGCCATTGGTCGTCCTCCCAGACGAGATGCCTTGCTCTTCAGGCGTCTGTTCACGCCATACCCGATCCGGCCGCAAGGGCCACCCGAAACCTGAGCGATGGCCTAGCTCGCTCATAACTCGGCGTGCAGCACCGGCGTAGCGCCGCGAAGCCAGGGCGGCGAGACATAGAATTGTTTTCATTAGCCGCTAGCTTGGATTAATTGTGCGCAGCCTCAGTCAAGGGATTCGTCCATGCAGCGATTCGAAAATGCCCGCGAGGCAGCGCTGGCGCTTCGCCCGGACGATCCGATCTATTGCTTCCGCCCGCAGGTGCTGAAGGCGGACGCCAAACAGTTCATGGGCATGTTTCCCGGCAAGACCGCCTATGCGGTCAAGACCAATGGCGAGCGGATCGTGCTCAACGCCCTGGTCGAGGCCGGCGTCGGTGCCTTCGATGTGGCCTCGCCCGGCGAATTCGCCGCCGTGCGCGCCGTCTCGCCGGACGCCGAGATGCTCTACATGCACCCGGTGAAGGCGCAGTCGGACATCAGGCTGGCGCTGGAAAAATACGCCATCCGCGTCATTTCGCTCGACCATGAGGACGAGGTCACCAAGCTGACCAGGGTGGTGCGGGCGCTCGACATCGATCCGGGCGCCATCACCGTGTTCGTGCGGATCCAGACGAAAGGCTCGGCGGCCTACGAACTGTCGAAGAAGTTCGGCGCCGGACCGGCCAATGCGGTCGAACTGGCCGAACGGCTGAACCGGACGGGCTACAAGGTCGGGCTGTGCTTTCACGTCGGCAGCCAGATCGAGGATCCCGACACCTATGAGCGGGCGCTGGCCTCCGCCGACTGGGTGCGCAACCGCGTCGGTTTCGACATTGCCGGGCTCGATGTCGGCGGCGGCTTTCCCGCCGAATACGGTCATGATCCGAACAGCCGCAAGCCGGAAATGCCGTCGCTCGGCCAGATCATGTCGCGGCTGTCGGGCGACCTCCAGGAGTATCAGTTCGACCAGATGCCGCTGGTGGCCGAGCCGGGCCGGGTGATCGTGGCGCGCTGCCTGTCGCTGATCGTGCGCGTGCTGCTGCGCAAGGGCAAAAGGCTCTACATCAATGACGGCATCTGGGCGTCGCTGTCGGATTCATGGACCGGCAAGATCACGCTGCCGGCACGCTTTATCCCCGATCCGGCGATCCGCTCGCGCAATGGCGAGGACAAGACCATCGTGCCGTTCAAGGTCTGCGGCGCGACCTGCGATTCCGTGGATATATTGTCGCGGCCGTTCTGGCTGCCCGAAACCGTCGATACCGGCGATTGGATCGAGATCGGCCATATCGGCGCCTATTCGCTGTCGCTCCGAACACGGTTCAACGGCTTCTATCCCGACACTTTCGTCGAGGTGGCGACGCCATTCGACGAAGGCGATGCGCCGCAGGGGTTTGCCAGCCTGGAGACGATGGCGGATTAGTGAATAGTGAATAGTGAATAGTGAATAGAAGTAGTTCTTGCGTTCCGTCCCGCTCCCGTGAATCGTCACCATTCACCATTCACCATTCACCATTCACCATTCACCATTCACCATTCACCGTTCAGTCAGGCCACGCCGCCGCCGGCCTGGATGTTCTCGCCGGTAAGCCAACGAGCCTCGTCCGAGGCCAGGAAAACCGCGACATCGGCGACGTCGTGCGGTGCTCCGATCCGGCCGAAGGGCGACGTGCCGGCGGCCACGGCGCGGTCCCGTTCGGGGAGCAGGTCGGTGTCGGTGAAGCCTGGTGAAAGCGCATTCACGGTGACGGAGCGCGGGCCGAGTTCGCGCGAGAGGACGCGGACGAACTGCTCGACGGCTCCCTTGCTGCCGAGATAAAGCGCCGTGTGCGTGAAGAACATCCTGGTTCCACCGGTGGAAACGGCAATGATGCGGCCACCGTCACGAACGCGGCGCGCCGCTTCCTGAAGCGTGAAGAAGGTGCCCTTGGCATTGGCGCCGAACACGTGATCGAAGTCCGCTTCGGTGGCCTCGACGAGCGGCTTTATGACGGCGACGCCGACATTGGCGACGACGATGTCAATCGGCCCCATCTGCCGTTCGGTTTCGTCGAACAGCCTGCGAATGTCGGGGATGCTGGAGACGTCCGCCTGGATGGCGACGGCTTTTCCGCCAATCCCTTCAATGGCGGCAACCACTTCCCTGGCTGCTTTCTCGTTGCCCACATAGTTGACGACCACGGCAGCACCCTTGGCCGCGAGCCCCTCGGCGATGGCGCGCCCGATGCCGCGCGAGCTGCCGGTCACAAGTGCGGTTTTGCCTTCGAGTGGACGATGCATGGCTGTTCCTTCCGTCTGATTACGGCCGCCTCGATCGAGCGGCGTTCCAGGGAAAGCTATGGGCATGCTATTGCTCAGAGAATAGCCTATTATCTTACTGACTTGTTAAGCCTGGGGTACATAATGCGCGGAACCGAGTTTTCCGAACTCACGGCATTTGCAGCAATCATCGAAGAGGGCAGCTTCGTCCGCGCCGCGGCCAAGCTCAGGATTTCGCCTCCAGCACTCAGCCAGACGATACGTGGGCTGGAAGAGCGTCTCGGTGTCCGGCTGCTCAACCGCACCACGCGCAGCATGTCGCCGACGGCTGAGGGCGAGAAGCTGTTTGCCCGCATCGCACCGGCGTTCAGCGAACTGGAAGGGGCCGTCGCCGACGCGCATGCATCACGCGGCCGGCCGGCAGGCTCGCTGCGCATCAATGTTCCGCGCATTGCCGCCACGCGTTTCATCGCGCCGATCCTCGGCGATTTCCGCCGCGCCTATCCCGATATCGCCCTCACAATCATTGTCGACGACATGCTCACCGACATCGTCGAGGGCCGCTTCGATGCCGGAATCAGATTGGGTGAGCGGCTGCACAAGGACATGGTGGCGGTGAAACTCAGCGAGGAACTCGAGATGGCCGCAGTGGCCGCGCCGAGCTATCTGGCGCATCGCCCGATACCCCGTCGCCCCGCGGACCTGCATCATCACCAATGCATCAATTTCCAATGGCCGAGCGGCGGCAATCTCTACCGCTGGGAGTTCGCCCGAGGCCAGCGTGCCTTGGAAGTGGCCGTCAGCGGCGGCCTGACGGTCAACGATACGGAACTGATGATCGGGGCGGTTCTGGATGGGGTCGGCGTGGCGTACATGCTGGAATACCAGGTCCGGCCGTGGATCGAAGCGGGAAAGCTAATCCGTTTTCTCGAAGCCTGGTCGCCGAGATTTCCGGGTTTTTATCTATATCACGCGAGTTCCCGCCAAGTTCCGGCGCCGTTGCGAGCGTTCATCGATTTCCTGCTTGCCAGGCGGTGATGTGAATAGTGAATAGTGAATAGTGAATAGTGAATAGTGAATAGTGAATAGTGGTAGCTCTGGTGCTCAATGCGGCTCCTGTTCTATTCTTTTCACCATTCACCATTCACCATTCACCATTCACCACCTTCACAGCCTGTCCAGCAGCTCCGGAGTCGGCCAGCCGTCGACCGGCAGGCCCAGACGCATCTGCTCCTTGCGGATGGCTTCGCGGGTGTTGGTGCCCAGGATGCCGTCGACGGTGCCGACGTCATAGCCTTTCGCTTCGAGCTTGGTCTGCAGCGCCTTCATCTGGTCGCCGTCGAGGCCGGGTTCGGGGTTGCGCGGATCGAATCGCGGCGCGCCCCCCAGTCGGGCGGCAAGATTTGCCGCGGTCAGGGCATAGGTGAAGGACTGGTTCCACTCGAGATAGACGTCGAAATTGTCGTAGGTCAGGAAGGCTGGCCCCTTGCGACCCATGGGCAGCGCCAGGCCGGCCTTCAGGCCGTTGTCGAGAAGCGGCGTACCGTCGGGCCTGGTAACGCCCCACTGGCTCCATTGCGTCAACGGCAGCTTGTTGGTGCGTCCCGTCTGCTCCCACGGCAAATCGTCAGGCACACGGACTTCCTCGATCCAGGGCTGGTCGCGCTTCCAGCCGCGCGACTGGATCTTGCTGGCCGTGCTCATGATCACGTCCGGCGCGCTGCCGCGCAGGTCGACCAAGCCATCGCCGTCGCCGTCGACGCCGTGGCCGAGATAGTCGGAAGGCAACATCTGCGTCTGGCCGATCTCGCCGGCCCAGGCACCGGTCACGTCGGCCGGCACCACGCCGCGATCGATCAACATCAGCAGCGGCACGATCTGCGGCCGGAACAACTGCGGACGGCGGCAGTCATGCGAGAGGCTCACCAGCGCGTTCAGCGTATGAAAATCGCCCTGCACGGCGCCAAAATCGGTCTCCAGGGCCCAGAAGGCGGCGATGACCGGCGCCTGCACGCCGTATTCGCGATCGGCGCGGACAAAGACCTCGGCATATTTTTGCAGATTGGCCGCACCTTGCTTCAGCCGATGGGACGAGATCATGCGGTTCGAGAATTCGATGAAGGTCTGGGTGAAGACGCCCTGGGCGCGGTCGCGTGCCAACGCCTTCTCATCGAGGGTGGCGTTTTCCAGCGCATCAAGGCCGGCAGCGCCGACGCCGGCCGCCCTGGCCTCCGCCGCCACGCCGTGCTTCCATGACTCGAAATCCCCGCCGCATTGCTGTGCCGCGGCCGGCACGGCGGTCAGGAGCAGCGCCGCGATAATTCCAAAGCGCGATCGCATCGCCATCCTTCCGAGAAGATTACCAGCGGTTGCGGGCATTCGTCATTGGCTGTGTCGAAAAGCAGGCGGCAGGCCTGGTGTCAACGGGTGTTCTGCCGCAACCACTTCTTCCAGGCGGCTTCGGAGCCGTTGAAGACGTTGATGTCGGCGTTTCCGGCCATGCCCGGCACGACACCCGTTCCGGTATACTGCCAGAAGGTGAAGGGATGGCTGCCGTATTTCTGGCGCGGGTGCCCGGCGACGGAGCGCAGCCAGTAGGGGTAGCCGCGGAAACCCGATAAACCATTATCTTCGAAGAAGTCGACCGACGTGTAGATGATCGGCTTCTTGCCGTAGTGTTTTTCGACGATTTCGAGGAATGTGCTCATCTCGCTGCGTACCGTGGCGGGATCTGGCCGCAGCTTGCAGGTCGGCGATTTCGGGTTCCATTCCATGTCGAGAACCGGCGGCATCGCCGATCCGTCTCTGGGCACGTTCTGGATGAACCAGCGCGCCTGGGTAGCGGCCGGCGTGCAAAAGTAGAAGAAATGATAGGCGGCACGGGGGACGCCCGAGGCCTTGGTGCGGCTCCAATGCTCGTTGAAAGCTTCATCGAAACGGTCTCCGCCTTCGGTTGCCTTGATAAAGGCGAAGGAGATGCCGCTGGCCCTGGCCGCCGGCCAGTCGATCGAGGTCTGGTATTTGGAGACGTCGGTGCCGTGGACGGCGTAGCTCCACGGTGCGCCGCTATCCCATTCATGCGGGTCGGAATCGGCAAAACGCGGCGCGCGTACCGCAACCATCGAGGCGCTGGACGACGACAGCGATGGCGTCAGATCCTCGACTGTCGAGCAGGCACCAAGCAGCGTCAGCGTGATGAGAACCGCGAAACGGCGCATCGCTACTTCCCGAGCCGGTTTCAGCCGGCCGCTGATGGGTCTTTCCGCGGGTGCCCCTCGACCAGGCGCAGCGTGTCTGAAACCGACTTACGCGACGCGCCTGGATCTTCGTTTCATGCATTCCCAAACCGTTACGCAGTTTTGGGACGCATGCATTCAAGCCCCGCCGGACGGTCACCCCACAGGATCGCCCGGTCTGTCCTAAGCGCGTCGCTTCGACGCGCTTAGCTCTTTTGTCTATGCATGTCGTTGTCCCAAAACCGCTGCGCACTTCTGGGCGACATTCACCTGTGATCGCCGATCATGGTTGATATTCGGTTGACGGCGCTCGACAAGAGCCGCGATTTTGCCGAAACAATGGCGGCAAATCGATGACATAGATCGCGCTCAGGGGAATTCGAAAAAATGCAGATCCTCCTGAAGTTCGTCAAATGGCTGCTCGGCCTGGCTGTGCTGGCCGCCGCGATACTCGCCGGCTGGCTGTATTTCGCGCCGCCGGAACTGATCCGCGTCGGTTCCGGCTATGCCGCCAAGATCGTCTGCTCGAACGTCTTCATCGCCGGGCGAGACGCCAACGACGTGCTCGCCGTCGATGTGCAGGCGCCGGGTCATCCGCTGCTGAAGCTGATGAGAGTGTCGGTCGACAAGGAGAAGGGAACGGTTTCGGCCGGCCTGTTCGGTGTGCTCGGCAAAAGTGTCGCGGTTGCGCGCGACGGGCTCGGCTGCGCCTCGGTTCCCGACGGCGATATTGCCGCCGCCAAGGCTGTCGCCGGAGCTGCACCGACGCCGGCGCCGCTGCCCGATCTGATCTGGCCGGAGGGCGACAAGGCCGATGCCTCGCAGGATCCCGAGGTCGCGAAAGTCCTCGACGATCCAGCAATGACCGGCGCCGGCATGCGGGCGGTCGTGGTGGTCAAGAACGGCCGCATCGTCGCTGAGCGTTATGGCGACGGCTTTTCCGAAAAGACGCCGCTATTGGGCTGGTCAATGACCAAGACCGTAAATGCGGCGATCGTCGGCACGCTGGTGAAGGAGGGCAAGCTGGCGATGACCAACCAGGGTCTGTTCGGTCCCTGGAAGGGAGATGGCCGCGCCGTGATCAGCCTCGCCGACATGATGGCGATGTCGAGCGGGCTGGAATTCAACGAGGATTATGGCGACGTCGCCGACGTAACGCGCATGCTCTATCTCGAACCGGACATGGCGGGCTTTGCCGGATCCAAGCCGCTGACCGGCGAGATCGGCAAGGTGTTTTCCTATTCGAGCGGCACGGCGGTGATGCTGTCCAGGCTGTGGCAGGACGCAATCGGCGACAAGGACAAGGCACTGGCGTGGCCGAGGACCGCGCTGTTCGATCCGCTCGGCATGCAGAGCGCTGTGCTTGAGGCCGACGAGCACGGCACCTTCGTCGGCTCGTCCTATCTCTATGCCACGGCACGCGACTGGGCGCGCTTCGGCCAGTTCCTGCTGCAGGGCGGCGTCTGGAACGGCCAGGAGATCCTGCCCGCCGGCTTCGTCGACTGGATGCGGGAACCGGCAACTGCCTCGAAAATCTACGGCAAGGGGCAATTATGGATAGAAGGACCGGGCGACGAAGAAAACCCCGGCGCCGGCACTGCCGCCGGCGTGCCCAAGGACACCTATTGGATGGAGGGGCATGATGGGCAAACGGTTGCCATCATCCCCTCAGAGCAGCTGGTTGTGGTGCGGCTCGGGCTGACGCCGGCCAGGCTCGGCTACCGGCCGCAGGCGATGGTGGCGGCGCTGATCAAGGCGCTGCACTGAGGAATGCGGCGGTCGCAGTCTTGTCTATGCGGCTGTCGCCAAAGGCTTGGCGCGATCAACACGCGCCCGCTCGTCGGGTGAATTCATAACCGTCCAAAGATCGTTACGGCGCTGGACGTTCAACCAGAAATCCGGGCTGTTGCCAAACACCCGCGCCAGAATGAGCGCGGTAGCCGCCGTCACGTTGCGGCGGCCGTTGCACAATTCGTTCACATGCTTGCGCTGGACGCTCATAGCTTCGGCCAAAGCCGCCTGTGTCAGGCCGAGTGGTTGCATGAATTCTTCCGTAAGAATTTCGCCAACCGTTGCTGGCTTGCGTGCGGTCATCAACATGTCTCACCTCACTTATATATAACTGTGGTCGTCGAGATAGATGTCCGACGCCTCGCCCCGGCCCCCGTCCCAGCGGAAGACCAGCCGCCATTGTTTGTTGACACGGATCGAATGGAAGCCTTCGAGATTGCCGCGCAACTTCTCGAAATGGTTGCTGGGCGGCACACGCAAATCCTGATCGATCGCCGCGTCGTCAATCATCTGGAGCTTGCGGAACAAACGGCTTTCGAGATCGGACGGAATATTGCGGGAGTGGGTGTCGTCCACGAAGAAAGCCCGCAGCCATCCATCTCTAAAGCCGATGATCATCCCATGCTTCCGGCGAGGAGATAATGTACCACTCCTTGGGTCACATGGCAATGTGTGATTTAGCCAATTAACTGATTTCAGCCACGGCCCCCATTTAGAATTGGAGCCCCAAAACCTTCCACGCCAAAATTGATATTAGATGGCGATCTTGATCACGCCGAGCCAGCTGTAGCCGCGATAAAGTGTTCTGAATCGAAGGCTTGCACCAACTCTCGCAGATTCCGATTCCAGGACGTCGCCCAGGGCTTCACGCGGCTGGACATGGAATTTTTTCAGCCAGCCGCGCAACAGCTTGCGGAACCAGCTGGGCAAGGCTTCCTGCTGGCCAAAATCGACGACATGCAGCGAGCCACCCGGTGACAGAGCAGCAAGAGCCGCGGATACCGTCTTTTCCCAGCCGGGGATCATCGACAGCGAATATGAGACAAAGACGCGGTCGAAACTTTCGACGCCGAACAGCGCTTTCGCGTCGAAATTCGTGGCATCGCCGCGCGCCAGCGTGACGCGGCCGGAGAGGCCTTCGCGCGCGAGGGCGGCAGTGGCCGTCTCCAGCATCTCGGCCGAAATATCGAGGCCGAGGAAGCGCGCGCCGGGATAGTGGCGGGCGGCGAGGATGATGTTGCGGCCGGTGCCGCAGCCGAGCTCGAGCACGGTGCCGCCGGCCGGCACATCCAGTCCGGCGATAAGCCGGTCGCGGCCGAGCAGATAGTATTTGCGGGTCAGGTCGTAAATATGACGCTGCCAGCGGTAGACGCCGTCCATCAGCTCGGCATGGCTGGCCGGCAAGTCGGTCGTGCTCATGCGGACCGCTTCACATAGAGATGGAAGCCGCCATAGATGGCCGAGCGGTCGCGCGCCGAAAACTCGCGCGAGGCGTCGTTCTCGTAGCGCCACTGATCGAGCAGCGAATTCGAGACGCGGCCGGGCAGCAGGCTGGGTTCCGCTGCCGTGCGGAAGATGACGCGGGCGCCGGTGGAGGCGGTTCGGGTGATCTCGGCCCACAACCCGTTGAGCTGGTCGTCGGTCATCCAGTCCTGTGCATCGAGCAGCACGAAGCGATCCACCGAGCCGGCATCCTTGCGGGCAAGGAACTCGATCAGATTGGCGTGGTGGATGGCAACGCGATCGACATTGTAGCGGATCGTCTTGTAGTTGCGCTTTTCGAGATAGGCGGGCAGGGCGGCCTCGCCCGGATCAGGGTAGCGGCGGGCGAAAGCCTGCCAGGCGAAATAATTGGTCTTCAGCGGAAAATCGCAGGCGAGCTTTTCCAGTCGTGCCTTCAGCACGCTGGCCATGGTGCCGTCACCCGAGGTGATCAGCGAATCGTACTGGGCCGGCGGAATGCCGAGGCCGAACAGCGAAGCCTTTCGCGAGGTCGCCCATTTCAGCAGCGGTTTTTCGAAGACCGGTGCCAGCTCTTCGTCGAAGAAGCGGCGCTGATCGGCGATGGTCTTGGCGTCCATGATTCCGGCCGGGTCGACGCCGAAGAATTTTGCGGTGCGATGGCCGATCGCAATGAACAGGCCAAGCAGGCCGGTCTGGTAGAAATTGCGGTCGAAGACGGCGATGCGGCGACGGCCGCGCCAGTTGCGGCGCTCCCAATAATGGCGGCTGACCGGGTCGAGATGCGGTGCGATGAAGCGATCGTAGGCCTGTGAATTGTGCCCGGTCTCAGCCGCGCCGAAGAAACGGAACAGGTCGCCCTGCGACGGCAGGTGACGGACGGCTTCGAGCTTCATGCGGTTCAGCGCGATATGGGCAGCGTTGAGGTCGACGGCATCGATCCTTTCCGGCGAGCGGGTGAGATAGGCAAGGATGTTACAGCCGCCGGAGGCAATGGTGACGATGCGGTGGCCCGTCCCGAGCTGCATCGCGTCCATGTCGATTTCGGGGTCTTCCCAGATCTGCGGATAGACGAGGCCGGAGAACAGGAAGGCGAACAGGCGCTCGGAGATGCCGGCTTTCGACAGCGGGCGGTTCTGGTAGACGGCCTTGCCGACTTCCTTGCCGCGGCGAAAAACCAGGTCCCCAGAAATGTCCGTCATGGCAAGGCGATTCCCCGTTTGCTTTGCCGCAAGCGGGTAGCGCAGGGTGATGACAGGCCAGTGACAGCCTGTTGACGCGAGTTCAGGCCTTGCCAAATCCACCTGGGGTCGGCGTCGTCACGATGACCGCCTCGCCAGCGTCGAGGATGGTCTGATCGCAGGCTTTCAGCGTCTCGATCGCGCCGGTCTTGCGGCGGACCTTGGTCGAACCGGCCTCGCCATCGCCGCCTCCGTCCAGTCCCCGCGGCGGGCGGTTGCGATGCGAGGACAGGATCGCGCATTCCATTTTTTCGAGGAAGCGGATGGTGCGCCCGGTGCCGTCGCCGGCATTCCATTTGCCTTCGCCGCCGGAGCCTTCGCGGATATGAAAATCCTCGAGCAATACCGGGAAACGCAGTTCCAGCACTTCCGGATCGGTCAGGCGCGAATTGGTCATATGGGTGTGGACGCCGGAGGTGCCGGCAAAACCGCGGCCGTCGTTCATCCGGCCGGCCGGCGAGCCCGAGCAGATCGTCTCGTAATACTGATACTGCTTGTTGCCGAAGGTGAGATTGTTCATCGTGCCTTGCGCATTGGCCATCGCGCCCATGGCGCCGAACAGCGCGTTGGTAACGTGTTGCGAGGTCTCGACATTACCGGCGACGACCGCCGCGGGATAGGCGGGTTTCAGCATCGAGCCGTCGGGAATGATGATGTTGATCGGCCGCAGACATCCGGCATTCATCGGGATGTTGTCTTCGACCATGACGCGAAAGGCATAAAGCACCGCGGCACGGGCGACTGGCTCTGGCGCATTGAAATTGTTCTTCATCACCGGCGACGTTCCGGTGAAGTCGACGGTGGCTTCGCGCTTCCGCCGGTCGACCGATATCTTCACCTTGATCATTTGGCCGGTGTCGGTCGGATATTCGTATTCCGAACTGTCGGGCAGCCGCTCCAGAACGCGGCGCACGCTTTCGGCGGCATTGTCCTGGACATGGCCCATATAGGCTTCGACCACATCGAGGCCGAAATGCGCGACCATCTTGCGCAGCTCGGCGACGCCCTTTTCGTTCGCGGCGATCTGCGCCTTGAGGTCGGAGATGTTCTGGTGCGGATTGCGCGCCGGGTAGGGGTGGTTGGTGAGTAGCGTCTCCAGGTCCTTCTCGCGGAACCGGCCGCGATCGACGATGCGGAAATTATCGAACAGCACGCCTTCCTCGTCGACGGTTGTGGCAAGCGGCGTCATCGAGCCGGGCGCGGTGCCGCCGATGTCGGCATGATGGCCACGCGAGGCGACGTAGAAGAGGATCTCCTCCCCCCTCGAGGGGGAGGTGGCGGCGAAGCCGCCGGAGGGGGTCGTTGCGGCAGTGCTCGACGCACTTGTGGTGCCTTCTGCGAGGACCCCACCCGGCCGCTTCGCGGCCACCCTCCCCTCAAGGGGGAGGGAAAACACCGGTGTCACCACTGTGATATCAGGCAGATGGGTGCCGCCATTGTAAGGCGCGTTCAGCGCAAAGACGTCGCCGGGGTGAATGTCGCCGGAATTGAGCCGGATGATGGTCTCCACCGAGCGGTCCATCGAGCCGAGATGCACCGGCATATGCGGTGCGTTGGCGACCAGCGCGCCATTCCGGTCGAAGACGGCGCAGGAGAAATCGAGCCGCTCCTTGATGTTGACGGAATAGGCAGTGTTTTGCAGCGTTACGCCCATCTGTTCGGCGATCGACATGAACAGGTTGTTGAAGACCTCCAGCATCACCGGATCGGCTTCGGTGCCGAGTGCGGCCTGTCGGCGCTTCTTCTCGACGCGCCGCATCAATACGTGGTCCTTGGCGGTGATCTCGGCCTGCCAGCCCGGCTCGACGATAATGGTCTGGTTCGGCTCGATGATCAAAGCGGGGCCGGCGATCTGGCAACCGGGGTCGAGATCAGGGATGCCGTTGTCATACTCACGGAAATAAACCCCAGCGGTGCGCCATTGACCTTCAGAGTAGAGGCGCACCCGTTTCTGCGCTGGTCTGGAGTGGCGAACGCCAGGAAGGCTTTGTTCCTCGCGGCCGGTGCCGCCGGTATCGGTACCCTCGACGCCGACCGATTCGACGATCATCGGCTTGTCGTCGTAGACGAAACCGAACTGCGCCTTGTGCGCCAGTTCGAAGTCCGCCTTGGCCTGCGCAATCGAGCCGTGCCCGAAGTTCACAGGCAGCGCGGTATCGGTGCCGTCGTAGCGGATCTGCAGCACCGGTCTCGAGGCGACCGCGTCTTCGCTGATGCCTTGCGCGGCGAGTTCGTCGATGACGGCTTTGCGCAGCGTTGCGATGAGTTCATCGATCGCTGGCCCGGAATTGTCCGCCAGCGGCTTCAGCAGCGCCTGCTGGCGTGACGCAAATACAGAGGATAGGCCGATGCCGTATGCCGAGAGCAGGCCTGAGAAGGGATGGATCAGCACCGCCTCCATGCCGAGCGCATCGGCGACCAGGCAAGCGTGCTGGCCGCCGGCGCCGCCGAAGCAGTTCAGGAGGTATTCGGTGACATCGTAGCCGCGCTGCACCGAAATCTTCTTGATGGCGTTGGCCATGTTTTCGACGGCGATGGTGATGAACCCTTCGGCGACGGTTTCCGGCGAGCGGCCGTCGCCGATCTCGGCGGCAAGTGCGGTGAATTTTTCGCGAACCGTCTGGACGTCGAGCGGTTCGTCCTGGCCCGGTCCAAAAATAGCCGGGAAGAACTCGGGCTGCAGCTTGCCCAGCATGACATTGGCGTCAGTGACGGCCAACGGGCCGCCGCGCCTATAGGCGGCCGGGCCGGGATTGGCGCCGGCCGAATCCGGCCCGGCGCGAAAGCGGCCGGCCTCGTAATGGAGGATCGAGCCGCCGCCTGCAGCAACGGTGTGGATGCGCATCATCGGCGCGCGGATGCGCACGCCGGCGACCTCGGTGTCGAAGGCGCGCTCGTAGTCGCCATCGTAATGGGCGACATCGGTGGAGGTGCCGCCCATGTCGAAGCCTATGACTTTGCCGAAACCGGCGAGTTTTGCCGTCTCGACCATGCCGACGACACCGCCGGCCGGGCCGGACAACAGCGCATCCTTGCCCTGGAACATGTCGGCGGCGGTGAGGCCGCCCGACGACATCATGAACATGAGGCGAGGGCTTTCCCTCCCCCTTGAGGGGAGGGTGGCGGCGAAGCCGCCGGGTGGGGTCGGCTCGACTGGGTTCGACACTCTGGCGGTGCCTTCTGAGATGACCCCCTCTGGCTGCTGCGCAGCCATCTCCCCCACAAGGGGGGAGATTGGCGCGGCACCCAGTTCCGCCGCAACCCTTTGCACATACCTAGCCAGGATCGGCGACAGATAGGCGTCGACCACCGTGGTGTCGCCGCGGCCGACCAGCTTGATCAGAGGCGAGACCTCGTGACTGACCGAGACCTGCGAGAATCCGAGCTTTCGACAGACTTTGGCGACCGCCTTTTCGTGCTCGGGATGTTTCCAGGCATGCATGAAGACGATCGCGACCGCATCGATGCCATCCGCCTTGGCTTGCTCAATAGCCTGGCGTACCGAAGCAATGTCGAGCAGGCGCTCGACACTACCGTCGACGCGAACCCTTTCGTCGATCTCGACGACACGCTCGTAGAGCTGTTCGGGAAGGATGATCTGCTTGGCAAAGATATCGGGCCTGGCCTGATAGGCAATCCTCAGCGCATCGCGGAAGCCTTTTGTGATGAGCAGCAGCACACGGTCGCCCTTGCGCTCGAGAAGCGCATTGGTGGCAACCGTGGTGCCCATCTTGACATCGCCGATCAGAGCGGAGGGGATTGGAGCGCCGGGTTGGACGCCGAGCAGCTCGCGAATGCCATGGATGGCAGCATCGGCATAGGCTTCGGGATTCTCGGACAGCAGCTTGCGCGGGTGCAGCGCGCCTTGCGGGTCACGGCCGATGACGTCGGTGAAGGTGCCGCCGCGGTCGATCCAGAAATCCCATTTTGCAGTCACTGCGGCGGCTCCCGGGATTTTTCCCTGTTCGATCTGTTAGCTCGCGAGGCCCTGACCGGCAATCGTCAAATGATTGGAATATGTTACAGGCAGAAATGCAACGTTACGAAACTCATGCGCAGCTTACGCATTGTGTCCTCGACCGCCGCCGGTAACGGAGGCGTGATTAGAGGAGAGATATCATGAAGAAACTCATTCTTGCGTCGGTGTCGGCGCTTGCGTTGCTTGGCCTTGCCGCCTGCAGCAACAGCGGCACCGACAACACCACGACGCAGAGCACCAACCCGCCGGCATCCGACCAGACGATGAAGCCGGCTGCTCCTGACGCAAACAAGCCTGCCGAGCCGGCTCCGGCTCCGGCGCCTGCGCCGGCTGCTCCGGCTCAGTAGTCAATGTGACAACCAAGGAAAGGCTGGCCTCACAGGCCGGCCTTTCTGCTGCTTACGATACCAGCGCCTGGCGGCCGAGTGCGACGACGTGAGCGCTGGCGCCGCCGCCTCAGGCATTGCGCCAAATCGATTGGGCCAGCCCCTGCGGCACTGTCTTGGCTTGATAGCGATGGGTGGTTGGCCCTATGAAGCCCCCATGTCGATTTGGGACCGCCTTGGCGACTTCGTCACACGCGTTTCATCTTCAGCGTCGTCAGGCGTCGCCGAAGTGGTCGAGGCCGTGCGCACGGTTTTCTCCGGCGATGCCGATCTGCGCCGGCGCGTCGCCTTCTCGGTGGCGATGATCGCCCTGTCGGCCAAGATGGCCAAGGCAGACGGCATCGTCACGCAAGACGAGGTGCGCGCCTTCCAGGAAATATTCGAGGTGCCGAAGGAACAGAGGCGCAATGTGGCGCGGCTCTACGATTTGGCCAAACGCGACATTGCCGGTTTCGAGACCTATGCCGAGCGGATGGCGCAGCTTTGCGGTTCGGGCCATTCGAACTGCCTGATGCTCGAGGACATACTCGACGGGCTGTTCCACATCGCCAAGGCCGACGGGCTGGTGCATGAGCGCGAGGGCCAATTCCTGCATCGCATCGCCGAGATATTCCGCATCGATGAGGCGCATTACCAGAGCATCCTGGCCCGGCATGTCGATCTGGGTGCCGCCGATCCCTATGTTGTGCTGGGCATCGAGCGTGGGAAGCCGTTCGAGGAGGTCCGCAGGCGCTACCGCAAGCTGGTCTCCGACAATCATCCGGACCGGCTGATCGCACGCGGCCTGCCGCAGGAATTCATCAAGATCGCGACGACCAGGCTGGCGGCGATCAACGCGGCCTATGAAATGATCGAGCGAGGCCTGCGGCACGCATGAGCGGCTTTCCGCCCGATGAGCCGAGCGCCGAGGTCAGGGTATCGCCGAATTTCGGACCACGGCGCGGGACGCTCGGACCCGATATGATCGTGCTGCACTACACCGGCATGGCTACCGGCGCCGGTGCCGAGGCATGGTTGTGCGATCCGGCAAGCGAGGTCTCGTCGCACTACCTGGTCCATGAGGACGGCCGAATTGTTCAGATGGTAAGGGAAAGCGACCGCGCCTGGCATGCCGGCAAGAGCTCGTGGTTCGGACAGAGCGACATCAACTCCTGTTCGATCGGCATCGAGATCGTCAATCCGGGGCATACGCTCGGCTATCGCAACTTTCCAAAACCGCAGATCGACGCGGTGATCGGCCTGTGCGCTGGGATCATCGAGCGCCATTCCATTCCGGCGCAGCGGGTGCTTGCCCATTCCGACGTGGCACCGGGGCGAAAGGTCGATCCAGGCGAGAAATTTCCATGGAAGGCCTTGTTTGCTGCCGGTATCGGCCATGTTGTGCCGGCAGCACCGATCCGGCGCGGCGCCGTGCTGAAGCCAGGCGATACCGGCGCCGAGGTAGAGGCGCTGCAGTCGATGCTGGCGCTCTATGGTTATGGCGTCGAGATCACCGGCACTTTCGACCGGCAGACCGAAATCGTGGTCGAGGCATTTCAGCGGCATTTCCGGCTGCGCCTGGTCGATGGCATGGCTGACGGATCGACGATCCGCACGCTGGAAAGGCTGCTCGCTTACGCAAGGATAGCCTCTCTCAAATAATCTTTTGCCAGCTTAAAAGTTACAATCTGTTACTCAAAGTGACTTGCGTCGCCTTCTTTGGCGCCAATTCCGTCGTCAAAGGCGATCCGTACAGATTGTCGGACGTCTATCCCCCCACATGTTCCGATGTTGATTGAGGGTATCTGCGCGAAGTTCTTTGTGCAGATCAAACAGAACAGGATCACATGCAGAAATTGACCGTTTTAACGGCAGCCATTGCTGCCGGCGTAATGACTTTTGCCTTCAGTGCGGCGAACAGCGCACCGCTGAGCCAGCGGGCCGATCAGGGCTTCAGTGCCGCAGCCGGCAAAACCGCCGTGCCGAAAGCCACCCGTGGTGGTGCAAAAGTAGAGAAGACCGCCACCGCAAAAGTGGAAAAAGCGGCCGCGGTAAGGACGAAAAAGCCAGTCTCCGCGAAAAGGCCAACCGCTGCAAGAAAGACAATCGCCAAACAGCATGTGAAGCGTAACCGCAAACGCATCGACCGCATGGCAACGGCGTCAGTCGCTCCGAAGAGCAGGCCAGCGCCTCAGGCGGCGGTAGTCGGCGGCAGCGGACAGTATTCGGCGATCATTGCGCGTTATGCCGCCAGCTATGGCGTCCCGGTGTCGCTCGCCAACGCCGTCATCAAGATCGAAAGCAACTACCAACCGAACCAGGTCGGCAGCGCCGGCGAGATCGGCCTGATGCAGATCAAGCCGGCGACGGCACGGATGATGGGCTATAGCGGTTCGGTTCAGGGTCTCTACGATCCCGATACCAACATCAAATACGGCATGAAGTACCTTGCCATGGCGCGGGATCTCGGCGGCGGCACGACCTGCGGCACGATCCTGAAATACAATGCCGGCCACGCCGCCACACGGATGAACCCGGTGTCCGCAGCCTATTGCGGCAAGGTCAAGGTGCAGCTGGCAGCACTTGGAGCGCCCGCCTGACAAGCGACAACTTGCTTTTTCGTTTGCGTTTTCGGGCCTGAACCCCTTTATACGCCTTGCCAGCTGGCCGGGCGGCCGCACCCGCGAAGCCGAAAGGCTGCGGGTGAGGAAAGTCCGGGCTCCATGGAGACACGGTGCCGGTTAATGGCCGGCGGGGGCGACCCCAGGGAAAGTGCCACAGAAAGCAAACCGCCACGATCCAATCGAGGCAAGGGTGAAAGGGTGGGGTAAGAGCCCACCGCGCGACTGGCGACAGGAGCGGCACGGTAAACCCCACCGGGAGCAAGACCGAATAGGGGCGGTGCGAGGGGAAACCCTCGAGGGCTGTTTCCGGCTCACCGTCCGGGTAGGTTGCGTGAGGCGTATGGCAACATGCGCCCAAGATGAATGGCCGCCACGTTCTCGCCCCGTACGGGGCGAGGGCCATACAGAACCCGGCTTACAGGCCAGCTGGCAGTTTCCCCGATAAAAGGAAATCTCCTGATATCAGCAGGTTGCGTTTTCGGGCGCAGCCGTTGATTCAGTTTCGACCCCTGCAGCCGAGCGCGACAATCCTTGAAATTGGTACGATTTAATCGTACCATTGAGAGATTGATCAGGAGTGCGCCATGGGCCACGTTGACAAACGCAGCATCACGCTGTCGCCGGAACTGGCGGCGGCGGTCGACGACGTGGTCGCCGCCGGCGAATATGCCTCGGCAAGCGAGGTGATCCGCGACGCGCTGAGGCAATGGAAGGACCGGCGCGACCTGCTCGGCTACACGGTCGAGGAATTGCGCAAGCTGGTGCAGGAGGGGATCGACAGCGGTCCGGGGCTGGACGGGCCGCCAATCATGGAACGGCTGCGCGCCAAATATCTGAAAATGGCCGGAACCAAAGGCCTTGAGGAGTGAAATACCGCCTGCTTCCTCAGGCATTGATCGACCTCGAAGCCATCGGCGACTACATTGCCGAACAGAATCCAAATGCGGCGGTTCGGCTCGTGGATCTCTTGCAAAGGCCGGTGGGATTTGCTGACCCTGCACCCCTTCTCAGGTGCGCCGCGCGAAGACATCGCAACCGGAATCCGTCACCTGATCGTCGGCGAATACCTCACCTTGTATCGTGTCCGCGAAGAGGCGATCGAAATCGTTCGCGTGCTGCACGGCCGGCGCAAGATTGATGCCGACGATCTGAATTCGTGATTGCCGATTCAGCCACCGATTGCGTCTAGCGACGCCTCGATCGCCTGCCAAAGCTCTTCCACCGGCTCGCAGCCGATCGACAGGCGAACGAAGCCGGGCGGAACGGCATCTCCCCTTTTTGATCGCCGTTCGGCCGAAGTGTGCACGCCGCCGAACGACGTCGCTGCCTGCATCAAGGCGCAATTGTTGATGAAATCCTCGGCCTTGTCCTCCGAGGCGAGCACGAACGAGATGAGAAAGCCGAAGCGCTCCATCTGGGCGCGGGCAAGATTGTGCGATGGATCGCTCTCCAGTCCCGGAAAGCGCAAGCCGCTGATCGCGCGATGGTTTTTCAGCCGTCGCGCTATCATTTCGGCGGAAGCGCACATGCGGTCGAAGCGCACGTCCAGCGTTTCGAGGCCGCGATGCACCAGCCATGCCTCGAACGGCCCGGGGATAGCGCCCGACGTCTCGCGCCAGTCGGTCACCCTCGAGATAATGTCCGCGTCGCGGCTGGCGACATGGCCGAACAGCACATCGGAATGGCCGTTTGGTGCCTTGGTGTCGGCGGCAATGACGATATCTGCGCCGAGATCGAGCGGGCGCTGGCCGAAAGGCGTCATTGTCGTGTTGTCGACCACAAGCACCGCACCCGCTCTATGCACGGCCTCGGCGACGGCTGCGATGTCGCATATGTCCAGTCCTGGGTTGGCGGGCGTTTCGACGAACGCAAGCCGATACCTATCGAAGCCGCCGTCGAGGAAGCTCGACGTCGGCCGGACATCGTAGGCAACGCCGAAGGATTTCAGGAAACGGTCTGCCAGCGCTCGCGTCGTATGATAACCGTCGGACGGCAGCAGGACACGGTCGCCGGCTTTGAGCAGGCCGAAAAATACCGCCGAGATGGCAGCCATCCCCGAGGGAAAGGCGACGCATGGGGCGTCTTCCAGATGCGCCAGCATGTGCTCGACCGCATCCCAGGTCGGATTGCTGAAGCGGCCATATTGATCGAAGCCGGTGGCGTCGCCGGGCGCATGAAAGATGGCGGCCATCGTCAGGGGCAAGGGGATCGGGTCGCCCTTGGCCAGCCCGCCGCGGCGCAGATGGGGAAGTGCCGCGGCGCGTGACTTGGCTGTTTCGGACATGATTTCAAACCTCGTTACTGACCGGAAAAGGAGATGCCGAGGCTATGCGCGGCAGCGATCCGCAGCAAGTCGGCTCCGGTTGGGCCACACGGCTCTAAACGCTTCGTTAGGCTTAATAGAGGATAAAGACGGGAGTGCCGTCAAAGCTGCTCTCCCCAGTCGTGGCCGGCGCGTTTTGAAGACTGTTCCCGTTGACGCCCATAACACCCCATGATATCCCATTCCGATACTCAAGCCTTCGTTCCGTGTCAGGGTGAAGCGTACGCCAATCGGGCAGCCGCGGCGGCTGCGCGTTTGCCTGCGTTCGCCCGATATAACGAAGCGGGTTTTGGACGCCGACCGGGCTGGGGCGGCGCGGACAGGAAGATGCAGAGGGGTGCGGCGGCGCAAGCGGCCGTAACGCGTAATGGACCGGTTTCTGTCGAACGCGGTGAACAGGATCGATGCGAAGGGACGGGTGTCCGTGCCGGCGCATTTCCGTGCCGTTGTGCAGAAACGCGGCTATTCGGAACTTTATGCGCTACGCTGCCTGGATCGCCCGGCGATGGATGTCGGTGGGCTCGACCTGCTCGATCGCTACGAGCAGCGCATCGCCCAGGAAGACCCGTTCCTGCAGACGGCGGACGACATGTCGTTCTTCTGCCATGGCGATGGAACGTTTCTGAAGCTCGACCAGGACGGCCGTATCACGATGAGCGATTTCATTCGCGAGCATACCGGCATTTCAGCGGAAGTGGCCTTCGTTGGCCGCGGCAATTTCTTTCAGATCTGGGAGCCGGGACGGCTCAGCGCCTATGGGACGGAAGCACGCGCCCGGCTTTTGCAGCTTCGGCAGGGGACGAAGCCCGGGGAGCGGCCGGAATGATGGCGGGCGACGGCGATGAAGTTCATGCCGCTGGCGGACCAGCCCGTCACATTCCGGTCCTCCTTGCCGAAGTTCTGGAGGCGCTGGCGCCGACAAAAGGCGAGGTGATCGTCGACGGCACGTTCGGTGCCGGCGGCTACACGAAGGCCATTCTGGCAAGCGGAGCCTCGGTCGTCGCCATCGACCGCGATCCGGATGCGATCGCGGCGGGGCGGGCCCTTGAACAGCAGTCCGGCGGCAAGCTCAGGCTTGTCCAGGCACCGTTCTCGACGCTCGACGAGCAGGTTGAAAGTGCCGATGGCGTCGTGCTCGACATCGGCATCTCCTCCATGCAGATCGACCAGCCGGAGCGCGGCTTTTCATTCCGGGCCGATGGACCGCTCGACATGCGCATGGCGCAGGCGGGCCTGAGCGCCGCCGATGTCGTCAACACCTTCAAGGTGGGCGATCTTGCCCGCATCTTCGGTTTTCTCGGCGAGGAACGCCATGCCGGGCGCATCGCCCGCATGATCGAGAGCCGTCGCGAAAAACGCCCCTTCGAGCGCACGCTCGACCTTGCCGATGCCATCGAGACGCATATCGGTCGCGCGCCGAAAGACAAGATCCATCCGGCCACCCGCGTTTTCCAGGCGCTGCGCATCTTCGTCAATGACGAACTCGGCGAACTGGCCAAGGCACTGTTTGCCGCCGAGCGCGCGCTGAAACCGGGCGGGCGGCTTGTCGTGGTGACCTTCCATTCCCTCGAGGACCGCATCGTCAAGCGCTTCATCGCCGACAGAGCCGATTCAGCGACCGGATCGCGGCACCTGCCCGAGGCGCAGGCGCGCACCGCCACCTTCACCAAGAAGGGCGGCGGCGTGACGCCTGGCGATGCCGAGATATCGGCAAATCCGCGGGCGCGCTCGGCAAGGCTGCGCACTGCAATCCGTACAGAGGCGCCGGCGCGTGCCGGCGATTTTTCGATTTTCGGCCTGCCAAAACTGCCTGGCCCAAAGCTTCCCGGCGCCGATCGACCGGGAGAGAGGTGAGCACGTGTTTCGTACCAGCGACATAGTCCTGATCGCCGTCATGGTTTCGGCGGCTGCCCTGACCTACAAGACCAAGCGCGAGGCCGAGGAGCAACTGGCGGCAGTGCACAAGATCCAGGCGCAGATCCGTTATGAGGAGGACACGATCGACCTGCTCAAGGCGGACTGGAGCCTGCTTACCCAGCCGTCGCGCCTGCAGAAGCTCACCGAAATCTACAAATCGCAACTCGGACTCGAGCCGGTCAATGCGCGGCAGATCGTCGGGCTGGACGATCTGCCGGCGAAACCCGTCAACATCGAGGACCTTTCATCGCAGCGGCTGGGCGGCATGGCCGATATCGGCGGCAAAGATCCCGTGGTGACCGGAGGCATCGTCCAATGATCACCGGATTTCCAATGGCTGCCAGATTTCCAAAGATTGGCAGGCTGCTGAAGAGCGGTTCACAGGCCGGTGCAGGCGGATCGATCGTGGTCGAAGGTGCCCGCAAGGCGACCGGTGGCAAGGGCAGGACCCGCATCGTCATGACCATGGCGGTGTTCTTCGGCATCTATTCGACCATTGCCGGGCGGCTGGTCTATCTGGGTTTCCAGAATCCCGACCTGTCGGGCGGCCCGCAGAGCCGGGTGACGGCATCGCGACCCGACATCGTCGACCGTAACGGCGAAGTGCTGGCGACCGACATCAAGACCGCGTCGCTGTTTGCCGAACCGCGCCGCATCGTCGATGCCGACGAGGCGATCGAAAAGCTGTCGACGGTGCTTCCCGAGATCGACTACGAGCAGACATATAACAAGCTGAAGAGCGGCGCCGGGTTCGTCTGGCTGCAGCGGCAACTGACGCCGAAGCAGCAGGCCGACATCATGCAACTCGGCATCCCCGGATTCGGCTTTCGCACCGAAAAGCGCCGGTTCTATCCGGCCGGCGAAACCTCGTCCTACATTGTCGGCCTCACCAACATCGACAATCAGGGCATCTCCGGCATGGAGAAATACATCGACGAACAGGGCTTGAGCGATCTTCAGGCGTCGGGCCTCGCGGTGGCCAAGGATTTGAAGCCGGTGCAGCTCTCGATCGACCTGCGCGTCCAGCATATCGTGCGCGACGAGGTCGCCACCGGCATGGAAAAGTACCACGCCATCGCGGCGGGCGCCGTCGTGCTCAACGTCAAGACCGGCGAGGTGCTGGCGATGGCGTCGGTTCCGGATTTCGATCCGAACAACCCCTATAACGCGCAGGACAAGGACCGGCTCAACCGTATGTCGGCCGGCCTCTATGAAATGGGGTCGACCTTCAAGAGCTTCACCACTGCCATGGCGCTCGATTCCGGCAAGATAACGCTGCAAAGCCGTTTCGACGCGTCGCGCCCGATCAGGATCGGCCATCAAACCATCCATGATTTCCATGGCAAGGGCCGGGTACTGTCGGTGCCGGAAGTGTTCATCTACTCCTCCAATATCGGCTCTGCCAAGGAAGCCGAAGCGGTTGGCATCGACGGACACCGCGAATTCCTGCATCGCCTGGGAATCCTCGAGAAGATGCAGACCGAACTGCCGGAAGTCGCTCGGCCGACCGAGCCCAAGGTCTGGAAGCAGGTCAATTCGATCACCATCGCCTTCGGCCACGGTGTGTCGACGACGCCGCTGCAGACAGCGGTCGGCTGCGCCGCGCTGATGAATGGCGGCTATCTGATGGACCCGACCTTCCTGCCGCGCACGCAGGAGCAGGCGATGGCGGTGGCCAAGAAAGTGGTCAGCGACAAGACGGTCGAGGGCATGCGCTATCTCTATGCACTCAATGCCGAAAAGGGATCCGGCCGCAATGCACGGGTGCCAGGATACCGGGTGGGCGGCAAGACGGGAACGGCGGAGAAGGTTGTCAACGGCCGTTACTCGAAGGAAAAGAATTTCAACGCCTTCGTTGCGGCTTTCCCGATGGACGATCCGCAATACATAGTGCTTACGATCGCCGACGAACCGAAGCCGGAAAAGCCCGGCATGGGTGCTACGGCCGCCTCGAACGCGGGCATCATGGCTGCAAACATCATCCGACGTGCGGCTTCCATGCTTGGCGTGAAGCCAGATTTCAGCCATGAAAATGGTGCAACGCTGGTTTCCTATCAGTGATTCTTGGGGCGCGCCGGCAACTGCGCGCTATTTTGTTGCGATGAACGGGGTTCGATGAAGCTGAAAAATCTAGCCGGTATCCTGCCTGTCGAGGGGACAGCTTCCTTCGACATGGAGGTTACAGGGATTTCGTCGGATTCCCGCCAGGTAACACGGGGCGTCGTCTTTTTCGCGCTCACCGGCTCCAAGGCGGATGGCGCAGCCTACGCAGCCGATGCCGCGAGCCGAGGCGCTGCAGCGATCGTGGTCGGCAAGGGCGGTGCCGTCGCCGGGCTGCCAGTCCCGGTTCTTGCCGTAGACGATCCGCGCCTTGCGCTGGCGCTGAGTGCTGCACGTTTTTTCGGCATGCAACCGCAAACCATGGTCGCGGTGACCGGAACCAGCGGCAAGACCTCGGTCGCCGCATTCACCCGGCAGATATGGGAGCAGGCGGGTTTCGCCGCCGCCTCGATCGGCACGACCGGCGTGGTGGCGCCAGGCCGCAACGAATATGGCTCGCTGACCACGCCGGATCCGGTGGCACTGCACAGGCTGCTCAAGGAGTTGGCGGAGGCCGGCGTCACCCACGCCTCGATGGAAGCGTCCAGCCATGGCCTCGACCAGCGCCGGCTCGACGGCGTCAAGCTTGCGGCCGGCGGCTTCACCAATCTCGGCCGCGACCATATGGACTATCATCCGACGGTCGAGGACTATCATCGCGCCAAATTGCGTCTGTTCGACGCGCTGCTGCCGAAGGGCGCGCCGGCGGTCATCTTTGCCGACGACCCGTGGTCGGAGCCGACGATCAAGGCGGCGCGGGCAGGGGGACTGAATGTGCTGACGGTCGGCCGCCACGGCGATTTCCTGCGGCTGAAGCGGGTCGAGCACGAGCGCCACCGCCAGCGCGCCGAGGTCGAAGCGGACGGCGTTCTCCATGAAGTCGACTTGCCGCTGGCCGGCGACTTCCAGATTGCAAATGCGCTGGTGTCGGCCGGCCTCGCTATTTCGACTGGAACATCTGTTGCCAAGGCGTTGATGGCGCTGGAGAAATTGAAGGGCGCGCCGGGACGGCTCGACCTTGTCGGGACGGCCGCCAACGGCGCACCGGTCTATGTCGACTACGCGCACAAGCCGGATGCGCTGGAAAACGTGCTGGCTTCGGTGCGCCCCTTTACCACCGGCCGCGTCATCGTCGTATTCGGTTGCGGCGGCGACCGCGACCGGGGCAAGCGGCCGATCATGGGCGAGATCGCCACAAGGCTGGCCGACGTCGTCATCGTCACCGACGACAATCCCCGCTCGGAAGTACCCGAGACGATCCGCGCCGCGATCCTGGCGGCCGCACCTGGCGCCATCGAGATCGGCGACCGGCGCAAGGCCATCCACGAGGCGGTCGGGATGCTTCACGCTGGCGACACGCTGATCGTGGCCGGCAAGGGCCATGAGGAAGGCCAGACCATCGGCACCGAGACGCTGCATTTTTCCGATCATGAGGAAGTTCGCTCGGCGCTGCGGGAGCAAGCGACGTGAGCTATCTGTGGACCTCCGAGGCGCTGGTTGCCGCCATGGATGGCCGGCCGCTCGGTCCGATGCCTGAAGGCATCGCCGGCATTTCCATCGACAGCCGCAGCCTGCAGCCGGGAGACGCTTTCTTCGCCGTCAAGGGCGAGGCCATGGACGGCCATGATTTCGTCACCGCCGCCATCAAGGCGGGCGCCGGGGTGCTGGTCGTCGCCGAGGGCAAGCTGCCGTCGCTGGGGCGGCTGACGGCACCGATGATCGTCGTGGAGGACGTGCTTGTCGCTCTGGAAAAGCTCGGCGTTGCCGCGCGCGCACGCTCAAAGGCCAGGGTGATTGCCGTGACCGGGTCGGCGGGCAAGACCACCACCAAGGAAGCGCTACGCCACGCTCTCTCCGCGGTCGGTACGGTGCATGCATCGGCCCAGTCGTTCAACAATCACTGGGGCGTGCCGCTGACGCTGGCGCGCATGCCGCAGGATTGCGACTATGCCGTCTTCGAGATCGGCATGAACCATCCCGACGAGATCCGGCCTCTGGTCAAGATGGTCCGGCCGCATGTCGCCATCGTCACGTTGATCGCGGCGGCTCACCTCGGCTTCTTCCGCAACCTGGACGAGATCGCCAAGGCCAAGGCAGAGGTTTTCGAGGGACTGGAGCCCGGTGGCGCCGCCCTTCTCAACCGCGACGATGCGCGCTGGAAGCTGCTGGAGAAGATGGCCAAAGAGGCCGGCGTCGAGCATGTCTACGGGTTCGGCGAGAATGCCCGGGCGACCTTCAAGCTGATCAAATGCGAGCTCAATGCCGATCACTCGGTCATCACCGCCAAGATTGGCGGGCACGAGATTGTCGCCAGGATCGGCGCGCCGGGCCGCCATATGGTGCAGAACGTGCTCGCGGTGCTTGGTGCCGCGCATCTGGTCGGCGCCGACGTCACCAGAGTTGCGCAGGCGCTGGCCGATCTTTCGCCCGAACGCGGACGCGGCAAGCGCTATGTGTTGCGTCACCCCAACGGGCCGATCACGCTGATCGACGAGAGCTACAACGCCAATCCGGCGTCGATGAGCGCTGCAATGGCACTGCTCAACACGACGCCGGTGTCGGGCGAGGGCAGGCGCATTGCCGTGCTCGGTGATATGCTCGAGCTCGGCAGCCATTCGGCGAAATTGCATGCCGCGCTTGCCGGTCTGATCGTCGGCACCGACACGCGCACGGTCTTTCTCGGCGGTCCGGAAATGCGGGCGCTGGCCGACGTTTTGCCCGGCGAGATCAAGACGGAATACCGCGCCGGTGCGGAAGATCTGAAACCGATTCTTCTATCGGAATTGAAGCCCGGCGACGTGGTCATGATCAAATCGTCGAAGGGCATAGGCTTTTCAAAGCTGGTCGAGGCGTTGCTCGGCAAGTTTCCGGCGGAAGCCACAACCAGCAGACAGACCTAGGATCGGTCCGGGGGACGCAAGCGCATGCTAACACTGCTCGTCGAATTTGCGGACAAGATCTCGGTCTTCAACGTCTTCCGCTACATAACATTCCGCACCGGCGGAGCGCTGATCACAGCGGCGCTGATCGTGTTCATCTTCGGACCGACCATCATCAATTCGCTGCGGCTGCGGCAAGGCAAGGGCCAGCCGATCCGTGCCGACGGGCCGCAGACGCATTTCAAGAAGGCGGGAACGCCGACAATGGGCGGACTGATGATCCTGTCCGGCATCGTCGGTTCGTCCCTGCTGTGGGCGAACCTGTCGAGCATCTACGTCTGGGTGGTCCTTCTGGTGACGCTGGGATTCGGCTCGATCGGCTTTTACGACGATTATCTCAAAGTAACCAAGCAATCGCATCTCGGCTTTTCCGGCAAGGCGCGGCTGGGGCTCGAATTCGTCATCGCCGGCATCGCCGCCTGGGTGATCATGCATAACGGCCAGGCGCCGTTCTCGTCATCGTTGACATTCCCTTTCGCCAAGGAGTTTCTCGTCAATCTCGGCTGGTTCTTCATCCCGTTCTCGTGCTTCGTCATCGTCGGCGCCGGCAATGCGGTGAACCTGACCGACGGTCTCGACGGGCTGGCGATCGTGCCGATCATGATCGCCGCCGCATCCTTCGGCGTCATCGCCTATCTCTCCGGCAACGCGGTGTTCGCCGAATATCTGCAGATCCATTTCGTGCCCGGCACCGGTGAACTTGCGGTGGTCCTTGGAGCGGTGATCGGCGCCGGGCTTGGCTTCCTCTGGTTCAATGCGCCGCCGGCGGCGATCTTCATGGGCGACACCGGCTCGCTGGCGCTGGGTGGGCTGATCGGCACGGTCGCGGTGGCGACAAAGCACGAGATCGTGCTGGTCATCGTCGGCGGCCTGTTCGTCGTCGAGATATTCTCGGTCATCATCCAGGTCGGCTACTTCAAGATGACCGGCAAGCGCGTCTTCCTGATGGCGCCGATCCACCATCATTTCGAAAAGCTCGGCTGGACCGAAAGCCAGGTGGTGATCCGCTTCTGGATCATCGCCGTCATCCTGGCGCTGGTCGGCCTGTCGACCCTGAAGCTCAGATAGGAGGCCGCTTGATCCCCGCCGCATCCTTTTCAGGCAAGCGCGTTTCGCTCTTCGGGCTCGGTGGCTCGGGGATTGCCACGGCGCGCGCGCTGATCGAGGGCGGCGCGGATGTGCTGGCCTGGGACGACAATCCCGACAGCGTCGCCAAAGCCGGCGCGGTCGGCATCACGACAGCGGACCTGCGCGGTGCGGACTGGGCGAGGTTTTCTGCCTTCGTGCTGTCGCCCGGCGTGCCTCTGACGCATCCCAAGCCGCACTGGACCGTCGAGCTGGCGCGGGGCTCAGGCGTGGAGATCATCGGCGACATCGAGCTTTTCTGCCGCGAGCGGCTGCTGCTGGCACCGGCAGCACCTTTCATTGCCATTACCGGCACCAACGGCAAGTCGACGACCACGGCACTGACGGCGCACATCCTAAAATCGGCTGGGCGCGACACGCAGATGGGCGGCAATATCGGCCGCGCGGTGATGACGCTCGATCCGCCGCAGCCTGAACGGCACTATGTGGTTGAGTGCTCTTCCTACCAGATCGATCTTGCCCCTTCGATCAATCCGACGGCCGGTGTCCTGCTCAACCTGACGCCGGACCATCTCGACCGCCATGGCACGATGCAACACTACGCCTCGATCAAGGAGCGGCTGGTGGCCGGCAGCGAGACGGCAATCATCGGTGTCGACGATTCCTGGTGCGCCCAGATCGCCGATCGGCTGGAGCGGGCCGGCCGCCAGGTCATCCGCATCTCCAAGCGCCTGCCGCTGACCGACGGTTATTTCGCTGACGGCACCAACTTAATGGAAGCCGTGCACGGCCGCTACAGCCGTGTCGCCTTCCTCGAAGGCATCGGCTCGTTGCGCGGCCAGCACAATGCGCAGAACGCGCTGGCCGCCGCCGCCGCCTGCCTCAAGGTCGGGCTCGAGCTCGGCGAGATCCAATCCGGACTGGAGAGTTTCCCTGGGCTGGCGCACCGCATGGAGCAGGTCGGCCGCAAAGGGCATGTGCTGTTCGTCAACGATTCCAAGGCGACCAATGCCGATGCCGCTGCACCGGCGCTGTCGAGCTTTGCGCGTATCTACTGGATTGCCGGCGGCCTGCCGAAAGAGGGCGGCATCGAGCCGTTACGCGGCTTCTTCCCGCGCATCGCCAAGGCCTATCTGATCGGCGAAGCCGCACCGGCCTTTTCGGCGACGCTGGGCGAAGCGGTGCCCTACGAGATATCAGGCACGTTGGCGGCGGCAGTCGAACACGCCGCCCGCGATGCGGCCAGGGATAGTAGCGGCGAGGCAGTGGTGCTGCTGTCGCCGGCCTGCGCCAGTTTCGACCAGTTCAAGAATTTCGAAGTGCGCGGTGAGGCGTTCAGGCAAGCCGCAACCGCCATTGATGGCGTGAAGCCCATCGGAGGGACACGATAATGCAAAGCCGTCTCGACAAAAGCCCTGTGGCGACCTGGTGGTGGACGATCGATCGCTGGTTCCTGGCGGCGTTCCTGTCGCTGATGGGGCTCGGCATCGTTTTGTCCTTCGCCGCAAGCCCGGCGGTGGCCGAGCGCATCGGGCTAGACAGTTTCCACTTCGCGACACGCCAGATTATCTTCACCATTCCGGCGCTTGGGGTAATGCTGGCCGTCTCGTTCCTTGAATCCAGGCAGATCCGGCGCATGGCGCTGGTCATGTTGTGCATCATGCTGTTTCTGATGGTGGCGGTGCTCTATATCGGCGTCGAGGTGAAGGGCGCGCGGCGCTGGGTGTCGCTAGCCGGCCTGTCGATCCAGCCGTCCGAGTTCCTGAAACCGGCCTTCGTCATCATCTGCGCCTGGTTGTTCGCCGAGCACAAGCGCCAGCCCGACATTCCGGGCAATTTGTTCGCCATGTTGCTGCTTGCACTGGTCATCTCGCTGCTGGTGGCGCAGCCTGACCTTGGGCAGACCATGCTGGTGCTCGGCACCTGGGGGGTGATGTTCTTCATGGCCGGATTGCCGTGGCTGTGGATCGTCGCGCTGGGTGCTGCAGGCGTCGGCGGCGTGTTCGCCGCCTATGCAGTGTTCCCGCACGTTGCCGGCCGTATCGACCGCTTCATGACCGGCGAGGGCGACACGTTCCAGGTCGACATGGGCCGCGAGGCGCTGATCAATGGCGGCTGGTTCGGCGTCGGGCCGGGCGAGGGTACCGTCAAGCGGGTCATCCCCGACAGCCACGCCGACTTCGTCTTCTCTGTCGCCGGCGAGGAATTCGGGCTGATCATGTGTTTCTTCATCATGTCCATCTTCGGCTTCATCGTGCTGCGCGGTCTCAACACGGCGCTCAGGGAGCAGGACGATTTCACCCGCTACGCGGTTGGCGGCCTGGTCACGGTCTTCGGCCTGCAGTCGGTCATCAACATGGCCGTCAATCTGCAGCTGATGCCGGCCAAGGGAATGACGCTGCCGTTCATCTCCTACGGCGGCTCTTCGCAGATCGCGATCGCCATCTCGATGGGCATGGTGCTGGCGCTGACGCGCAAGCGCCCGGAAAAGCGCAAGCAGCTGGGCTTCATGCCGTCGCCGCGTGCGATGCCGGCGGAGTGAGATGGCGAAGGGGGTCATCCTTCTGGCGGCAGGCGGAACCGGCGGACATCTGTTCCCGGCCGAGGCGCTGGCACATGAGCTCAAGACGCGCGGCTGGGCGGTACATCTGGCCACCGACGACCGCGCCGAGCGCTATGCCGGCAGGTTCCCCGGCGACGGCGTCCACGCTATCGCCTCCGCTACCTTCGGGTCGAGAAATCCGCTGACTGTCGCGCGGACCTTCTGGACCCTGTGGCGTGGATTCCGCCAGTCGTCCGCCCTGATCGCCCGGCTGAGGCCGAATGCGGTGGTGGGCTTCGGCGGCTATCCGACGCTGCCGCCGCTGTTCGCGGCGACGCGACGCGGTGCGCCAACGCTGATCCATGAGCAGAACGCGGTAATGGGCCGCGCCAACAAGGCGCTCGCGCCGCGGGTGACGGCGATTGCGGGAGGCTTCCTCAAGGCCTCCGGTCCCTTCTCGGCCAAGATCGTGGAGACGGGCAATCCGGTCCGGCAGGCGGTGCTCGACATGGCCGGCAGGCCCTATGCCGTGCCCGAGCCCGGCGGGCCGCTGCGGCTGCTCGTCTTCGGCGGCAGCCAGGGCGCGCGCTATTTTTCCGACACTGTGCCTGAGGCGGTGGCGGCGATGCCCAGCGCAATGCGCTCGCGGCTGAGCATCGTGCAGCAGGCGCGCTGCGAGGACGAGGCGCGGGTGAGAGAGCACTACCGCGCTCTCGGCATCGAGGCCGAGGTCGCGTCGTTCTTCTCCGATCTGCCGGCGCGCATGGCCGCCGCGCATCTCGTCGTCTCACGCTCGGGCGCGTCGACGGTGCTCGAGCTTTCGGTGATCGGCCGGCCGGCCATCCTCGTGCCTCTTCCGCATGCCCTCGACGACGATCAAGGCCACAATGCGCAGATCCTCGTCAATGCGGGGGGCGCGGTGATGCGGCGCCAGCCCGGCCTCGACGCGGCGGCGCTCGCAGGCGAGATCGTGGAGTTGCTGGGCGACGGCGAAAGGCTCGCCGCCATGGCCTCGGCGGCCCGCTCGGTGCGAAGACCCGACGCTGCGCGGTTGCTCGCCGATCTGACAGAGGCTATTGCGTCCAGGAAATCCGTTTCGGAATTCAGGAAGGAGACGCACGCATGAAGATGCCACAGACGATCGGCCTCGTGCATTTCATCGGCATTGGCGGCATCGGCATGAGCGGCATCGCCGAGGTGCTGCACAATCTCGGCTACAAGGTACAGGGATCCGATCAGGCCGACAGCGCCAATGTGCAGCGGCTGCGCGACAAGGGCATCGAATGCTTCGTCGGCCATCAGGCCGAAAACCTCGGCGAGGCCGAAGTGGTCGTCGTCTCCACCGCAATCAAGAAATCCAACCCGGAGCTGAAGGCGGCGAGAGAGAAGTTGCTGCCGATCGTGCGGCGCGCCGAAATGCTGGCCGAGCTTATGCGCTTCCGGCAGGCGGTCGCGATCGGCGGCACGCATGGCAAGACGACGACGACTTCGATGGTGGCGACGCTACTCGAAGCCGGCGGGCTCGATCCGACGGTAATCAATGGCGGTATCATCAATGCCTATGGCACCAATGCCCGCATGGGAGACGGCGAATGGATGGTGGTCGAGGCCGACGAGAGCGACGGCACCTTCCTCAAGCTGCCGGCCGAGATTGCCGTCGTCACCAATATCGACCCCGAGCACCTCGACCATTACGGCTCCTTCGACAAAGTGCGCGAAGCGTTTCGTCAGTTCGTCGAGAATGTGCCGTTCTACGGCTTTGGTGTGATGTGCACCGACCATCCCGAGGTGCAGGCGCTGGTCGGCCGCATCGAGGACCGGCGCGTCATCACCTATGGCGAAAATGCGCAGGCCGACGTGCGCTTCACCAATCACCGCATGGACGGCCCGACCTCGGAATTCGACGTGGTGATCCGCGACCGCAAGACGCACGGCCAGATAACGATATCAGGCCTGCGGCTGCCCATGCCCGGGCGCCACAATGTCTCCAATGCGACGGCGGCGATTGCCGTCGCGCATGAGCTCGGCCTTTCGGCTGAGGCAATCAAGAAGGGCCTGTCGTCTTTCGCGGGCGTCAAGCGGCGCTTCACCCATACCGGTTCGTGGAACGGTGTCGATGTGTTCGACGATTACGGTCATCATCCGGTCGAGATCACGGCGGTACTGAAGGCTGCGCGCAGCGCTACCAAGGGTCGCATCATCGCCGTTACCCAACCGCATCGCTTCACCCGGCTGCGCGATCTGTTCGACGAGTTTTCCGTCTGCTTCAACGACGCCGATACGGTAATGGTGGCGCCCGTCTATGCGGCCGGCGAGGAACCGATCGACGGCGTCACGTCCGACGCACTGGTGTCGCGCATCCGCTCCGGCGGCCATCGCGACGCACGCTACATCGAAGGCCCGGCGGCGATTGCGCCGATCGTGCGCGAGGTGGCGAAGCCGGGCGATTTCGTCGTCTTCCTCGGCGCCGGCAACATCACCCAATGGGCCTATGCGCTGCCCAAGGAACTCGACGGGACCATCTCATGATGCGCGGCCAGGCGTTGATCGAGAAGCTTGGCGACCGGCTTGCCGGACTGCGCGGCCGCATCACGCCCAATGCCGAGATGGACAAGATCACCTGGTTTCGAGCCGGCGGGCTCGCGGACGCATTGTTCCAGCCGGCCGACGAGGACGATCTTGCCACGTTCCTGAAGGCGGTGCCGGAGGAAATTCCGCTGACCATCGTCGGCGTCGGCTCGAACCTGCTTGTCCGTGACGGCGGCATTGCGGGCTTTGTCATCCGGCTTTCGGCCAAAGGCTTTGGCGAGACCGAAGTGATTGCGCCGACCACGATCAAGGCGGGCGCCGCGACACCCGACAAGCGCCTTGCGGCCGTTGCCTACGAGGCCGGCATCGGTGGCTTTCATTTCTACCACGGCATTCCCGGCGCCATTGGCGGAGCGCTGAGGATGAACGCCGGCGCCAATGGCGTCGAGACGCGCGAGCGCGTGGTCGAGGTGCGGGCACTCGACCGCAAGGGCAATGTTCATACGCTGAGCAACGCCGATATGGGCTATGCCTATCGCCATTCAGCGGCGCCGTCCGGGCTGATCTTCACGTCGGCGCTGCTCGAAGGCATTCCTGAGGACAAGGCGGCGATCAAGGCCGCGATGGATGCTATCCAGAACCATCGCGAGACCGTGCAGCCGATCCGCGAAAAGACCGGTGGCTCTACCTTCAAGAATCCTGAGGGCACCTCGGCCTGGAAGGAGATCGACAAGGCCGGCTGCCGCGGCCTGATGGTTGGTGGGGCGCAGATGTCGCCGATGCATTGCAACTTCATGATCAACACCGGAACCGCCACAGGCTACGAGCTTGAATATCTCGGTGAGACGGTGCGTGCGCGCGTGCTCGAAAGATCAGGCATCCGGCTGCAGTGGGAGATCAAGCGTATCGGCAATTTTCGGCCGGGCCATGCCGTCCAGGAATTTCTCGGGCAGTTGCTTTAGGCAAGCTGACCGCCGTTGCCTTTCGGAGTCATGAATTCACATTTTGCTGCCGTTTTTGCGGAAAGTGAATCCATCGGAATCGTAAGCACTTGCCAGCGAATCAACTCTCTGATTCTCTGCCCTGAAGCGTTTCCTGATTTGAGTCGTTTCGACGCGTTGCTCGCGTTTCCGTCTGGGGGGGCAACCTGCCGGGAGACTCGGACTCAATGTTGCGGAAACACGGGAGCGAAGCTGCTCGGCGTATTTGAGTGCGCGCGATGCTTTTCGGGCCATGCATGATGGTGCAGGCCTGCTGTGAGAGGAAATGACGGGGAATGACAAGCAAGCACGTGGCCGTCCTTCTGGGGGGATTCTCGTCCGAGCGGCCCGTATCCCTGTCGTCGGGCAAGGCCTGCGCCGATACGCTGGAGGGGGAGGGCTACCAGGTCACCCGCATCGACGTCTCGCGTGACATCGGCTCGGTGCTCGCCGAGCTCAAGCCTGACGTCGTCTTCAATGCGCTGCACGGCCCCTTCGGCGAGGACGGCACCATCCAGGGCATCCTCGAGTACCTCGCCATTCCGTACACCCATTCCGGCGTGCTTGCCTCGGCGCTCGCGATGAACAAGGAACAGGCCAAGAAGGTCGCGAAGGCGGCCGGCGTTCCGGTGGCGGAATCGAAGGTGGCCAATCGCTTCGCCATCCAGAACAAGCACCCGATGAAGCCGCCCTATGTCGTCAAGCCGGTCAACGAAGGATCGAGCTTCGGCGTCGTCATCGTGCATGAAGGCCAGTCGCATCCGCCGCAGATCGTCGGCTCGTCCGAGTGGAGATATGGCGACGCGGTGATGGTCGAGCGTTATGTGCACGGGCGGGAATTGACGTGCGCGGTGATGGGCGATGTGGCGCTCGGTGTCTGCGAGATCATCCCGACCGGCCATTCCTTCTACGACTATGATTCAAAATACGTCGCGGGCGGATCAAAACACGAATGTCCGGCAAAACTTTCACCGAATATTTACCAAAAAATACAGACACTGGCGCTCAAGGCTCACCAAGCTATCGGGTGTCGGGGCGTTTCCCGGTCGGACTTCCGTTATGACGATCGTCACTCCGAATACGGCGAAATTGTCTGGCTCGAGGTCAACACCCAGCCGGGTATGACGCCGACGTCTTTGGTGCCGGAAATCGCCGCGCAAGCGGGACACTCGTTCGGCGATTTGTTGAGTTGGATGGTGGAGGACGCTTCGTGTCTGCGTTGAAGTGGGGACAGGGCAAGGGGAAGGGCGCGGCCGGGCCGGTGCTGTTCGGCATGCCGTTGTCGTTCGACCATTTCGTGCTGCCACGCCTGCTCCGCCGGCCGGTGCGCGTGCTGGCGCGCCTCGGCGAGGGCGATTTCGAAGCGCCGCCCTATTGCGCTGCCATGCTGTCGGCGGCACTGCTTGTTTCGAGCAGTGCCTATGGCGCCTATCTCGGCGGATATTCCGACGCCATCGTCCAGAGTGTCACCGCCCGCACCGGCTTTGCCGTCGACCAAGTCAAGGTCGTCGGCAACCGCGAAACGTCCGAGATCGATATTCTCGACAGGCTGGAACTCGACGGCTGGACCTCACTGATCGGCTTCGATGCCGAAGCCGCGCGCGAACGCATCACCACGCTACCCTGGGTCGAAGCCGCGGCAGTGCGCAAGGTCTACCCGCATACGCTGGAAGTGCGCGTCGAGGAGCGCGAGCCGTTCGCGCTGTGGCAGCAAGGCAGCGCGCTTTCGGTCATCGAGAAATCCGGCACCGTCATTGCGCCGTTCTCCGGCGGCAAGCAGATATTGCTGCCGCTGATCATCGGCACCGGCGCACCGGCCAAAGCGCCGGATTTCCTGGCCAAGATCAAGAATTATCCGGAGCTCGCCGCGCGGATCAAGGGCTATATCCGCATCGGCGAACGGCGCTGGGATCTCAAGCTTGAAAACGGCATCACGATCAAGCTTCCCGAAGACGGTGAGGATCAGGCGATTGCCGACCTGGTCAGGATGGATCACGAGAACGGGCTTTTGACGCGCGACATCGCCGCCGTCGACATGCGCCTTTCCGATCGTCTGGTCGTCCAGTTGACGCCGGAAGCGGCGACACAGCGCCAAGCCGCGCTCGACGAAAAGCCCAAGATGCTGAAGCGCAAGCCGGAGACGAAGATATGAGCTGGCTTGGCAGCAATAGCGATGCCTCGTCGCGCCGGTCCGGCATCCTGACGGTGCTGGATGTCGGCTCCAGCAAGGTCTGCTGCGTGGTTGCCAAACTCAAGCCGCGCGACGATGGCAAGCTGCTGCGCGGACGCTCGCATCGCGTCCAGGTGATCGGCATCGGCCACCAGAAATCGCAAGGCGTGAAATCGGGCGTCGTCATCGATCTCGACCGTGCCGAGCACGCCATCCGTCTTGCCGTCGACGCCGCCGAACGCATGGCGGGACTGACGGTCGATTCGCTGATCGTCAACATAACTGCCGGCCGGCTGAAGAGCGAGGCTTTTTCGGCCACCATCAATCTCGGCGGCCATGAGGCCGACGAGGCCGACATCAAGCGCGTGCTTGCCGCCGGCGCCAAGCAGGCATTGCGGGCCGAGCGCGAGGTGATCCATTCGCTTCCCGTAGCCTTTTCGCTGGATGCCGAGCGCGGTGTGCGCGATCCGCGCGGCATGGTTGGCGACCAGCTTGGCGTCGACATGCACGTGCTGACAGGCGACGCAGCGCCCTTGCGCAATCTGGAGCTCTGCATCAACCGCTCGCATCTGTCGGTCGAACGCATGGTGGCGACGCCCTATGCCAGTGGGCTTGCTGCGCTGGTCGACGACGAGCTCGAAATGGGCGCGGCCTGCATCGACATGGGCGGCGGCACGACGACGATCTCGGTGTTTTCGGAAGGCAAGTTCGTCCATGGCGATGCCATCGCGATCGGCGGCAACCACGTCACGCTGGATATGGCCAAGGGCCTGTCGACCTCGCTCGATGCCGCCGAAAGGCTGAAAGTGATGCATGGCTCGGCGCTGCCTGGCAGTGCCGACGACCGCGACCTGGTTTCCATCCATCCGATCGGCGAGGACGGCGAGGTGCCGTTGCAGATCCCGCGCTCGGTGATGACGCGCATCATCCGCGCCCGCATCGACGAGACGCTGGAATTGTTGCGCGACCGGCTGAACAAATCCGGCTACGGCAACGCCGTCGGCAAGCGTGTGGTGCTGACCGGCGGTGCCAGCCAGCTTGCCGGCCTGCCAGAAGCAGCACGCCGCATTCTCGGCCGCAATGTGCGCATTGGCCGCCCGCTTGGCGTGGCAGGCCTGCCCGAGGCGGCCAAGGGGCCGGCTTTTTCGACGCCCGTCGGGCTTCTGATCTACCCGCAGATGGCGAGCTTCGAGAGCCGCCCGGCGAAGGGAATTTCCGGTCTTCGGATGACCGGAACAGGCGGAAAACTGCATCGAATGAGTCAGTGGTTGAGAGACAGTTTTTAATTTGACGGGGACAGCCCCATAGGCGGCCGCGGCGGCGAAGCGGCGGGAAAGGCAAAGGACGAAGACAATGACCATCAATCTGCAGAAGCCGGACATCACCGAGCTCAAGCCGCGCATCACCGTGTTCGGTGTCGGCGGCGGCGGCGGCAATGCCGTCAACAACATGATCACCGCCGGCTTGCGCGGCGTTGAGTTCGTGGTGGCCAACACCGACGCGCAGGCACTGACGATGTCGAAGGCCGAGCGGCTGATCCAGCTCGGCGCGCATGTCACCGAGGGTCTTGGCGCCGGATCGCAGCCTGAAGTCGGGCGCGCGGCGGCGGAGGAATGCATCGACGAGATCATCGATCATCTCTCCAACACGCATATGTGCTTCGTCACTGCCGGCATGGGCGGCGGCACCGGCACCGGGGCGGCTCCCGTCGTTGCGCGCGCTGCCCGCGAAAAGGGTATCCTCACCGTCGGCGTCGTCACCAAGCCGTTCCACTTCGAAGGCCAGCGCCGCATGAAGACGGCCGACATGGGTATCGAGGAACTGCAGAAATGCGTCGATACCCTGATCGTCATTCCCAATCAGAACCTGTTCCGGCTGGCCAATGACAAGACCACCTTCGCCGATGCCTTCGCCATGGCCGACCAGGTGCTCTATTCGGGCGTTGCCTGCATCACCGACCTGATGGTCAAGGAAGGCCTGATCAATCTCGACTTCGCCGACGTCCGCTCGGTCATGCGCGAAATGGGCAAGGCGATGATGGGAACCGGCGAGGCTTCGGGCGAGGGCCGCGCAATGGCCGCGGCGGAAGCTGCCATCGCCAATCCGCTGCTCGACGAGACCTCGATGAAGGGCGCCAAGGGCTTGCTGATTTCGATCACCGGCGGCCGCGACCTGACCCTGTTCGAAGTCGATGAGGCGGCAACCCGCATTCGCGAAGAGGTTGACCAGGATGCCAACATCATTCTGGGCGCCACCTTCGACGAGGAACTCGAAGGCGTTATCCGCGTGTCGGTGGTCGCCACCGGCATCGACAAATCGGCGGCCGAAATCGCTGCCGCGCCGATCGCCATCCGCACGGCTCCGCCGAAGCCGGTCAGCCGCCCGGCGGCCCAGGTCACGGAAATGCGCCCGGCGCCTGTCCAGCAACCGATCTATGAACCACGTGCTGCCGACCCGGTCGCCGAGGCCATTCAGCTCGCCGAGGCGAATGCGGCAGCGATGGCGCAGGCCCGCCCGGCACCGGTCGCCCATGCGGAAGACTTCCGTCCGCAGAGCAAGATTTTCCAGGCGCCTCCCGCTCAGCCGCAGCCAATGATGCAGCCAGCGGTTCAGCAAGCGATGCAGCCGGCCCCGCATCGTGAAATGCCGCACCCGGTTGTCGCAGCGCCCCAGCGCATGCCGCGGGTCGAGGATTTCCCGCCGCAGGTGAAGGCCGAAGTGGAGGCCAAGGCGCGCCCGGCCGACCACGAAAACAGCGGCCCGATGGGCTTGCTCAAGCGCCTGACCAACGGCTTGACCCGCCGCGAAGAGGAGCCTGCAAGGCTGCAGCCGGCGCAGCCGCGCGAACCGAAACTGCGCCAGGCGCCGGCGGAAGTGCGCCGCCTTGCCAGCCAGGATCCGCAGCTTTACGCGCCGCGCCGCGGCCAGCTGGACGAGCAGGGCCGACTGACGCCGCAGAGCCGGGCTGTCCAGGAAGACGATCAGTTGGAGATTCCCGCCTTCCTGCGCCGACAGGCCAATTGATCTGTTAACGGTTCGTAACAGTTATTAACAGGCGAGCAGGAAACTGTTCGCCTGTTAACTTTAAAAGTGATTGTAAAACAAGGACTTATGGGGCAATCCCGCGCTGGACCGCAGTTACAAAGAGTAAGAAACCGTGATTTGGAGTCTCCCCGCGGGACCATTATCTTCGCCACCGACCAAAGTCGGTTTGCTGGGAGTCTCGGGGAAGTGGCCCTGCCTGCCGATCAATCAAGAGCCGCGCCCTCAGGGCAGATGAAGCGGACCTAGGCAGCATGGGCTATGGGGATTGTTTTGCACGACTATCAGACGACACTTAAATCGCGCGCGACGCTGACTGGCATCGGCGTTCACAGTGGCAATCCGGTCACCGTCCATTTCCTGCCGGCGGATGCCGATACGGGTGTCGTCTTCCAGCTTTCGAATGCAAGCGGAAGCCACGAGTTTCGCGCGCTCGTCTCCGAGGTCGGCGCCACCGATCTCTGCACCATGCTTGGCGATCCGCAAGGCGAGCACATTGCCACGGTCGAGCATCTGATGGCGACGCTTTTCGGGCTTGGAATCGACAATCTCGTCATCGAAATCGACGGCCATGAGGTGCCTATCCTCGACGGCAGCGCAGTGATGTTCGTCGAGGCCATTGACCAGGCAGGCATCGAAACGCTGCCGGTCAAGCGTCGCTACATCAGGGTGGTCAAGCCGGTTCGCATCGAGAACGGCGCCTGCTGGGCGGAGTTCAGGCCCTATGACGGTACGCGCTTCGAGATCGAGATCGATTTCGAAAGTCCGGCGATCGGGCGCCAGCTTTTTGCATCCGACATGAACGCCGATATTTTCCGCCGCGACGTCGCGCGAGCCCGCACTTTCGGTTTCATGAAGGACGTCGAGCGGCTGTGGGCGGCCGGCTATGCGCTCGGCTCGTCTTTGGAAAACTCCCTGGTGATCGGCGACGACAACCGCGTGATCAACATGGGAGGCCTGCGCTATCCCAACGAGTTCGCGCGCCACAAGACGATGGATGCGATGGGCGACCTGGCGCTCGCCGGTGCCCGGTTCATCGGCTGCTTCCGCTCCTATCGTGGTGGCCACAGGCTGAACGCAGCTGCGCTGCGCCGTCTCTTGTCCGACCGTTCGGCTTTCGAGATCGTTGAGACGACGCGCCGCGAGCGCGGGCGTACCGCCGAGATGAGCGCCGTCAACGCACCCCTCTATGCGCCCTGGATGATCTGATTCTTAACGTTTTGCGGCTCTTATCGCGATCAGCGGTGTTGCATGGATGCATCACTGGCCGGCCAAATCGCACAGCTTTCCAGGTGGCGCCAAACCGCCACAAAAATGTGCGATTGGCCGGGGATAGCGTTGCCGGGCAAGGCGGTTATGGTTTATGGCTGCTGCCGTCGACTGAAATGACGCCGAAAGGGCGGAATCCAATCATGTTTTTCAAGCGAGTTGGTCAATCGAAGGCGCCGCGGCGGGCTGTTTTCCTGGCGCTTTCGGTGGTCGTTCCATCGCTGTTTCTGTCGGCCTGCATGTCGTCCGAGAAGGACGTCGATCTATCGACCTATGTCGATCAGACCGAGCCGGCCGACGTGCTCTATAATCAGGGTCTCGCCAATCTGAATGCCGGGCGCCTGCAGGAAGCAAGCCGCAAATTCGATGCCGTCGACCGCCAGCATCCCTATTCCGAATTCGCCCGCAAATCGATGGTGATGGGTGCCTTTGCCGACTACCGTCAGGGCAATTACGACGAGGCGATCGGTTCGGCCAAGCGCTACCTGACCCTTTATCCGTCGACCGACGATGCAGCCTATGCCCAGTACATTATCGGGCTGAGCTACTACCGTCAGATCAAGGACGTCACCCAGGACCAGAAGGAAGCGCGTCTTACCGTGCAGACGATGCAGGACCTCGTGACGCGCTGGCCCACGTCCGAATATGCCGACGACGCCAAGGAGAAGATCCGCTTCGCCAACGATCAGCTCGCCGGCAAAGAGATGCAGATCGGCCGCTATTATCTCGAGCGCCGCGAATACATCGCAGCCGTCAAACGGTTCCGCAACGTGGTGGAGAACTATTCCAACACACGCCATGTCGAGGAGGCGCTGGCGCGTTTGACCGAGAGCTACTATGCGATGGGGCTGACGTCGGAAGCGCAGACCGCTGCGGCCGTGCTCGGCACCAACTATCCCGACAGCCAGTGGTACAAGGACTCCTACAAGCTCCTGCAGAGTGGTGGGCTCGAGCCGCGCGAGAATGCCGGATCGTGGATCTCCAAGGCCGGGAAGCTGATCACCGGCGCCTGAGCGGCGCGTTACCATGCTCTCCAGGCTGTCGATCCGCGATATCGTTCTGATCGAGAAGCTGGACATCGACTTCTCGTCCGGCCTTTCGGTGCTGACCGGCGAAACCGGCGCCGGAAAGTCCATCCTGCTCGACGCCTTGTCGCTGGCGCTTGGCGCCCGCGGCGACGCCTCGCTGGTGCGGCATGGCGCGGCACAAGGCCAGGTCATCGCGGTGTTCGACGTGCCGCGCAACCACGCCGCTCGCATGCTGCTTGCCGATAATGCCATCGAGGACGACGGCGACATCATCCTGCGCCGCGTCCAGACGGCGGACGGCCGCACGCGTGTTTTCGTCAACGACCAGCCGTCCAGCGTGACGCTGATGCGCGACATCGGCCGTGCGCTTGTCGAGATCCATGGCCAGCATGACGAGCGCGCTTTGGTCGATCCCGGCGCCCATCGCGAGTTGCTCGACAGTTTCGGCGGCCATCTCGGCGCTGCTCGGGCAACCGGCGAGGCGTGGCGGCATTGGCGTACCTGCGAGCAGGAATTTTCACGGCACCGGGCCAAAGTCGAGGCAGCTGCCCGTGAGGCCGATTATCTGCGTGCAGCGGTAGCCGAATTGACCAGGCTCGATCCGCAACCGGGCGAAGAGACCGAGCTCGCCGAACTGCGCGCCTCGATGATGCGTGCCGAAAAGATCGCCTCGGAAATCCACGATGCGCAGGATGTGCTCTCGGGCCCGTCCTCGCCCTTGCCGCAGTTGGCCAGCCTGCTCAGGCGGCTGCAGCGCAAGGTGACGGAAGCGCCCGGCTTGCTCGAGGATGTCGTCAAGTCGCTCGACGAGGCGATGCTGTTGCTCGACGCGGCGCAGTCGGGCGTCGAAGCCGCACTGCGCGCCACCGAATATGATCCGCAGCGGCTGGAGAAAGCCGAGGAGCGGCTGTTTTCGCTGCGTGCCGCCTCGCGCAAGCACAGCGTCGCTGTCGACGACCTGGCACAATTGCGTGACACCATGGCGGCCGACCTTGCCGATCTCGACGCCGGCGAAGAGCGCCTGCATGCGCTGGAGACACAGGCTGCAGCGGCGCGCCAGGCCTATGACATTACGGCGGCCCAGCTGTCGTCGCGTCGCCATGCGGCGGCCGTCGGGCTGACCAAGGCGGTGATGGCCGAACTGCCGGCGCTGAAGCTCGAACGGGCCGATTTCATCGTCGAGATCGCAAGCGATGCCGAGAGCCGCATGGAAGAAGGCATCGACCAGGTCGAGTTCTGGGTGCGCACCAACCCCGGCACCAGGCCCGGCCCGATGATGAAAGTCGCTTCCGGCGGCGAGCTTTCGCGCTTCCTGCTGGCGTTGAAGGTAGCACTCGCTGACCGGGGTTCGGCGCCGACCTTGGTCTTTGATGAAATCGACACCGGCGTCGGCGGCGCGGTTGCCGACGCCATCGGCCAGCGGCTGGCGCGGCTGGCAAAACGCGTGCAGGTGCTGTCGGTCACGCATGCACCGCAAGTGGCGGCGCGCGCGGCGACGCATTTCCTGATCTCCAAATCGGGCGGGGCCGACCGGGTCTCGACCGGCATCGCTGAGATGGACCGGGCGGCGCGGCAGGAAGAGATCGCACGCATGCTCGCCGGTGCCACCATCACCGACGAGGCGCGCGCGGCGGCCGAGCGGCTGTTGCGGGAGAACACCGCGGCAGCATAAAGCGGTTCGTCGTTTCACGGAAGCGCCGAACCGCTCTACTTCTTTGTTTTGCGCAATTCCGGACGGAAAACCGTTTCACACTTTTTCCTGGAATTTGCTCCAGGCGAGTTCGTTTCCGGCGCTCGTGACCTGAGTCAGGGTCTGGCGCCATCCTGCTGTTCAGGAATGATTTTCGGTGTCTGGTCTCTCCCTCATGAGAGAATCCTGTTCTATTGTGTCGCGCCACCGTGGAGGGAGCAGTGCATGGACGAAAAACCAGTCGATTCGCTCAGCGAAAGCGAGGCGGCAAGCGAGTTGAAGCGGTTGGCGCAGGAGATCGCCGAGCACGACCGGCGCTACCATGGCGAGGACGCGCCGATAATCACGGATGCGGAATATGACGCGCTGACGCGGCGCAACCTCGCCATCGAGCAGCGGTTCCCGCATCTTGTGCGCGAGGATTCGCCCTCACGCAGGGTCGGCGCGCCGCCGGCGGAAGGTTTTGCCAAGGTGCGCCACGCGGTGCCGATGCTCAGCCTTGCCAAGGCCTATACCGACCAGGACGTCGCGGACTTCATAGAACGGGGCCGGCGATTCTTTGACCGCGACAAGGATCTGAACATCGCCTTCACGGCGGAGCCGAAGATCGACGGGCTATCGGCTTCCCTGCGGTATGAAGGCGGTGTGTTCGTGCAGGGAGCAACGCGCGGCGACGGCGTGGTCGGCGAGGACATCACCGCCAATCTCAAGACCATCGCCGATATTCCCAAGACCTTGAAGGGATCGGACTGGCCCGAGGTCATCGAAATACGCGGTGAGGTCTATATGACCTACGCGGAATTCGAGGCGCTGAAGCAACGTTCGGCGGCGATAGGCGGCCAGGATTACGTCAATCCGCGTAACACGGCGGCCGGGTCGCTCCGCCAAAAGGACCCGTCCGTTACCGCCAGCCGCAACCTCAAATTCTTTGCCTACGCTTGGGGCTATACTTCAAAGGATCCAGCTCCGACCCAATACGATTCCGTGCAAAAATTCGCGGAGTGGGGATTCAAGGTCAGCCCGCTGATGGTCCGGGCAAGATCGGTCGAGGAACTCGTCGCGCACTATCACCTAATCGAGACCCAGCGCTCATCGCTGGGCTACGACATCGACGGCGTCGTCTACAAGGTCGACCAGCTGGAATTGCAGCGCAGATGGGGTTTCGTCACCGGCGAACCACGCTGGGCCATTGCCCACAAATTTCCGGCCGAACAGGCGATGACAACCGTGCTCAGGATCGACATTCAGGTGGGCCGTACCGGTACGCTGGCGCCCGTTGCCCGGCTTGCGCCCGTCACGGTCGGCGGCGTCGTGGTCGAAAACGTCACGCTTCACAACGAAGATTACATCAAGGGTCTGGACAGCAACGGCCAGCCGATCCGCGACGGCAACGACATACGTATCGGCGACACGGTGGTCATCCAGCGGGCGGGGGACGTCATTCCGCAGATCGTCAGCGTCGTCGTCGACAAGCGTCCGCCAGATGCCGTGCCCTACGAATTCCCGCACAAATGTCCGATCTGCGGCTCACCCGCAACGCGCGAGATCAACGAGAAGACCGGCAAGGAGGATTCCCGCCGACGGTGCACCGGCGAACTGATCTGTCCTGCGCAGGCCGTCGAAGGATTGCGCCACTTTGTGTCGCGCGGCGCCATGGATATCGAAGGCCTGGGCGCTGAAAACATAGACCTGTTCTTCAATGCCGGGTTGGTCAAGACTGCCGCCGATATCTTCACCCTCCGGGACCGCCGTCCCGCCGTCACCAAGGCGCTGGCGGAGCGACGGGAGGAGCAGGCCAGGCAGCGCGAGGCCGCATCGGGCAAAACGCGCAAGAATGTACGCAGCGTCGAGGAACGCAACTATGACGGCCTCGACAAGCTCTTCGCTGCCATCGACGCCCGCCGCGAACCCGAACTTGATCGCTTCATCTTTGCGCTGGGCATCCGCCATATCGGCGAAACGACGGCCGCTGTGCTCGCCCGAACCTTCTCGACGATCGAGGAGTTAATCCGCATTGGCAAGGAGACGGCAGCGGCAGCCGATCCACATACCGTTTTTCCTTCGATCAACGGCATCGGCGATACGGTGATAGGCGCGCTTCGCGATTTCTTCGGCAATGAACGCAACGACGCCGTGCTTGAAGCGCTGCTCACACAGGTCCATCCGAAGCCGTACATTGTGAACGTCTCAGCCGATAGTGCGGTCGCCGGCAAGACAATCGTGTTTACAGGCACGCTGGAAAAGATGACGCGCCCGGAGGCCAAGGCGATGGCCGAACGCCTCGGCGCGAAGGTCGCCGGCTCGGTTTCCGCGAAGACCGATCTTCTGGTGGCAGGGCCAGGCGCCGGTTCCAAGCTGAAGGATGCGACCAAATTCGGCATCGAGGTGATCGACGAGGACACCTGGCTGCAGCGGATCGGCAAGGGCGGGTGATGGCGGCTGCGTTCAACGGTTTTGGGCAAAAGGCCATTCCCTTCCTCAAGGCGCTGGATTTTCATCAGAGCCGGGAGTGGTTTTTGGAAAACCGCGACCTTTTCGAACGCGACCTGCGCGATCCCTTCGGCGATCTGGTCGAGACGCTCTCCGAGCGCTTCACGGCCGCGGGGGTCGGCCTGCGCGGCGACCGCAAGAAGTCGCTGTTCCGGATTAACCGCGACGTGCGTTTCGCCAAGGACAAACGGCCTTATAACCGGCATTTGTCGGCGATTCTTTCGCCCGACGGCACCAAGATGGAACAGGGCGTGTTTTACGTCCATATCGGGCTCGAGCGCTGCTTTGCCGCCATTGCCTGGTGGCAGCCCGGACCGGAGCTATTGCTGGCGCTGCGCAACGCGATCGCGAAGCGGCCCGCTGAATTCCGCAGCCTCGTCGCGGCGCTGAAGAAGAACGGCCTCGAGCTCGACCCGGACGGCTGCATGAAGCGCACGCCGCGCGGCTTCGAGCATATCGCCGAGCCCGAACTCGCTGCCGCGATCCGCAACCGGCATTTTGCCGTCCGGCACGCAATCGAGCCGGCGGATATCTACGGATCTGGATTGGTCGACGAACTCGTCGACTTCGTCATGCGGGCAAAACCGCTGCTTGACTGGGGCAGGGCGATCGAAGGCAAGGCTTCGCCGCGCTAGGCTCGGAAGCGAGCTTGCCGCGACGCTTCAGCCATCATTTCCGCTGATCGTTTGCCTCAAGCAAATTGGTGTGACAAGCCGGGCCGCTCTCTCTACATACGGCCGTTCCCAAGGAGCGATCGATGTCGGCGGAAGCAATCTCCGAAAACGGAGCGAAAAGCGATTTCTGGGACGGCGTGCGGCTCAGCATGCCCGTCGTGGTGGCGTCGGCGCCGTTTGCATTGCTGTTCGGTGCGCTCGCAGTCGACAACGGGTTTTCCGTGCTCGAAGCGTTCCTGATGAGCGCAACGGTGTTCGGCGGCGCCAGCCAGATGGTCGGCATCGAGCTGTTCGGCCAGCATGTCGCGCCGTGGCTGATCGTGCTTTCGATCTTCGCGGTGAATTTTCGCCATGTCCTCTATTCGGCCGGCATCGGCCGGCGCATCGCGCATTGGCCGCTGATCCAGCAGGCGATAGGCTACTTCGTGCTCACCGATCCGCAGTTCGCGGTGGCCGAGCGCAAGGCTGAGGCCGGCGAGACCGTCGGGTTTACCTGGTATATGGGGCTTGGGCTGCCGGTCTATGTGTTCTGGATCATCGAAAGCGCGCTCGGCGCGATGTTCGGCAAGCTTATTCCCGACACCCATGCGTTGGGCATCGATTTCCTGCTGCCGATCTATTTTCTCGGCCTGGTCATGAGCTTCCGCAAGCGGCCGCTGTGGCTGCCGGTGGTCGTCGCCAGCGCTGCCGCCTCCATCATTGCCTACAAAACGGTCGGCTCGCCCTGGCATGTCTCCATAGGTGCGCTGGCCGGCGTGCTGCTCGCCGTCATCCTGCCGCCCCGCCACAGCGGCGTGGAGGCACGGCCATGAGCACGACCTTGTGGATCATCATCGCCGCTTCGATCGCGACCTATCTGACCCGCATCGGCGGTCATCTGGTGATCTCGCGTTTCGATCAAATCCACCCGCGCGTCGAGGCCGGGCTGAGCGCCGTGCCGGCGGCGGTGCTGACCACGCTGGTGGCGCCGGCGGCGCTCAGCGCCGGGCCGGCGGAATGGGCAGCCTTGATCGTCGCCGGCCTGGTCTCACTGCGCGGCGGCCTGATGGCGATGTTCCTGGCGGGTGCGGCCGTGCTGATCCTCGCGCGGCAGCTCGTCGGCTGATCGACTTTTGCCTTGGCGGCGAGAGCACACATGCGCTTTACCGCAGCGACTATTGCCGCGCCGACCCGCGACAGGCTCAGCCGGATCGCCTCCGCTCTCTCCTGGTGGGCGCCACGCACGGCGTCGCTATAGAGGGCTTCGCGCTGCTTCGGCGTCAATGCGCTTAGATCGATCGGCTGGATGCCGAAGGGCTCAGGCGACATTTCCATCTCTCCAGGGTTCGCGTTTGATCGGCAGCTACACCGGCGATTTACGGGAAAGGCGTAATCAGTTAAAATGAATAATTAAGATCGTTATGTTCTCCAGGAGAGATGTATGGATTTGGCCGATCTGCGCATCTTCCGCACGGTGGTGCGCGAGGGCGGAATCACCAGGGCGGCGGAAAAACTGTTTCGCGTGCAGTCGAACGTGACCACACGCATCCGACAGCTCGAGGAGGATCTCGGCGTGCAGCTGTTTATCCGGGAGGGCAAGCGCCTGCATGTATCGCCGGCCGGTCACAGATTGGTCGGCTATGCGGATCGGCTGCTGGCGCTTGCGGAGGAGGCGCGAACGGCGATGCTCGATCCACGCCCGCGCGGCACGCTTCGCCTAGGTGCCATGGAGAGCACCGCCGCGGCACGGCTTCCAAGTCTGCTCGCCGAATACCATGCACGGCATCCCGAAGTGGAAATCCAGTTGCGCACCGGCAATCCGCAGGTTCTCGCGACCGCCATGCTTGCCGGTGAGCTCGATGCAGCGTTCGCCGCCGAGCCGATCGCTGACGTTCCGTTCGAAAAGCTGCCCGCATTCCACGAGCAGCTGGTCATTGTCTCGGCGGCATCGCGCGTTTCGGTCGAAGACCACCTGAACATGCCCAAAACCATGATAGCCTTCGAGCACGGCTGTCCGCACCGCAAGCGGCTGGAACAATGGTATGCGCGCAGAGGGTTCATGGCCGAGAAAACCATCGAGCTTGGTTCATACCATGCCATCCTTGGTTGCGTGGTGGCTGGCATGGGCATAGCGCTGATGCCGAAAAGCGTGCTTTCGGGTTTCCCGGAAAGCCGCTGGCTAAAGCTGCACGAACTGCCCTCTGACGAAGACAACGCCGTCACGGTGTTGTTCTGGCGCAAGGGAGCCGGTTCTCCCAACGTCACCGCTTTGCAGGGACTGCTTGCGGAGCAAAGCCTGTCAACCGGCGTTGCCGCCGCGGCTATTGCTTGAAGTCGTGCGGCAGCGGCGCGGTTGCCTTTTCCAGCCAGGCCAGCGTTTCGCCGTCGAGCATCGGTCCGATCTCGGCCAGTACGCGCGCATGGTATTCGTCAAGCCAATGCAACTCGTCGCGGGTTAAAAGGTCCGATCGGACCAGCCGCTTGTCGATCGGCGCCAGCGTCAGTGTCTCGAAGCCGTGCATGGCGATGTCGCCGCGCTCGATTGCCTCGGCCGGTGTCACCAGGATCAAGTTCTCGATGCGGATGCCGTAGGAACCTTCCTTGTAATAGCCGGGCTCGTTGGAGACGATCATGCCGGCCAGCAGCTTTTCGGTACCGGTCTTGGCGATACGCTGCGGGCCCTCATGCACGGCAAGATAGGAGCCGACACCGTGCCCGGTGCCATGGGCGAAATCGCAGCCGTGTCTCCATAGCGCCAGGCGCGCCACTGCATCGATTTCGGAGCCGCGCGTGCCCTGGGGGAAGCGCAGCATGGAGATGCCGATCATGCCTTTCAGCACCAGCGTGAAGCGTTCGCGCATCTCCTCGGTTGGCGTGCCGATCGGCACGGTGCGGGTGATGTCGGTGGTGCCGTCCTGGTACTGCCCGCCGGAATCGAGCAGGAACAGCTCGCCATCCCCCAGCTTGCGATTGGTGGCGCGGGAGACGCGGTAGTGCATGATGGCGCCGTTAGGACCAGCGCCGGAGATGGTATCGAACGATACGTCGCGCAGCGGCATCTGCGTTTCTTCGCCGGTCTGACAGCGCGTCTCCTCAAGCCTGGTGACAACGGCGATTTCGTCGAGCGTGCCGGGCTTCTGGCGGTCGAGCCAGCACAGCAGTTTGGCGACCGCGGCGCCGTCGCGGCGATGTGCGGCGCGTGCGCCGGCGATCTCAGCTTTGTTCTTTGTTGCGCGTGGAATGCGGGCCGGATCGGGCACGGCAATGACGGTGCCGCCATTATCCTCGACCAGCATCCTGAGCTTGTCCGCCGCTAGAACCGGGTCCAGCGCGATTTTTGCGCCGCCCTTAGCCCGGGTGACGATTGCCGTTTCGAATTCACCTGGTTCGTGCAATTCGGCGAGCTGCGTCAGGTAGGCCGCGACGGTGCGCGAAAACTTGCGCTGGTCCATGAAAAGCAGATGCGAGCCGTCGGCGGCGAGCACGGCAAAGCCGAGCGCCAGCGGTGTGTGCGGTACGTCGCCGCCACGGATGTCGAACGCCCAGGCAATGGAGGAGGGGTCGGTCAGCACGGCATGGGTGGCGCCGTCCTTCTCGGTGGCCGCCGCCAGCCGCACCAGCTTGTCCTTGGCCAGTTCGCCGGCAAAGCCGATCGGGTGGATCTCGACCGGCGCCAGTGGCGGCCCGGGCTGGTCCTGCCAGATCGCGTCGATCGGATTCTCTTCGAGCGGCACCAGTATCGCGCCGGATTTCTCGGCCGAGGCTTTCAGCGCCTTGACGTCGCTGATCGTATGCAGCCACGGATCGAAGCCCAATCGCACGCCCTTGCCGAGATTGTCCTTGATCCAGTTGGCCGGCGGGTTGTCGACAAGGCTCTCGATCGAAAAGATGTCGAGATCGACCTCCTGGCGCACCTGCAGCGTGTAGCGCCCGTCGACAAACATGACGGCGCGCTCGCCAAGCACAATGGCGACTCCGGCCGAGCCGCTGAAGCCGGTCAGCCATTTCAGCCGTGCCGAGCGATCGGCGACATATTCGCCCTGGTGCTCGTCGGCACGGGGCACAATGAAGCCATCCAGCCCGTTGGCCGCCAACCATTGGCGCAGCATTGCCACGCGCGGCTTGCCAACGGCCGGATCGCCGGCGGAATCGAAGGTCTGGAACATGTCGGCTCTCCTCGAATGCTGGCGCGACCGTAGCGCATGACCTCGAAAATCGGAATCGATTTTCGGAACGATCATTCCCGGTTGCTGCGTGTCTCTTTGCGCATGGAGGCCATGCAGAATCGTCGATTTCAAAAAGCGTCAGCAAGGCTTACCTTCTTCACGTGGAGGAAAGAGTCCTATTGCCCTGCAAAGGAGACCGTCATGTCCACGATTTCACCTAGACGCGGATTTTTCAGAAACGCTGTGAAAGCGCTGATCGAAGCTCGCCAGCGCGAAGCGAGCCGGTATGTGAGAGGCGTTCTGCTTGGCTTTGACGACGAAACGCTGAAAGCTCACGGCTACGATCGCGAACAGCTGAAGAAAGCGGCGAACTCGCGCTAGGTCCGAGTTGATTCCGGCTTGCGTTGAAGGCGCTGCGCCTCAGCGCTTGAGGTGAATCGTCACCCAGCCCCCGCGGTGCAAGGTGCGGACGTGCCGGAATTTCTGGCCGACATAGGCCGCGATTACCGCATCGCGCTGGCGCTCGAGGATGCCCGACAAAACGATCGAGCCACCGAGCGCGATATGTCCGGCCATTTGCGGCGCCAGACGCATCAGCGGCCGCGCCAATATGTTGGCGACGATCAGGTCGAAGGGCGCACGCGCGGCAAAGATCGGATGATGAAAACCGGGCGCCGCCACCGTTTCAATGAGCCCCTTGACCTGGTTCAGCCGCGCATTGGCGGCGGCCACCTTGACGGCGACCGGGTCGATGTCGGTCGCCAGCACCGGTATATGCGCGAGCCTGGCCGCTGCGATGGCGAGCACCGCGCTGCCGGTGCCAAGGTCGAGCGCGTTGCGCGGATGCTCGCGCTGTATGACCTGCTCCAGCATTTCGAGGCAGCCGGCGGTGGTGCCGTGATGGCCGGTACCGAAGGCAAGGCCGGCCTCGATCTCGATGGCGAGCTCGCCGCTGTGGCGCTTCCTGCGGTCATGCGCGCCATGGACGAAGAAGCGCCCGGCCCGCACCGGCTTCAATCCCTCCAGCGAGCGCGCCACCCAGTCGATGTCGGGCAGCGCTTCGCGCGCTATCGGTTTCGACAGCGACAGTCCGGCAAGGATGTCCCTAAGCCGCGCCTCGACCGCATCGACGTCGTCGTCGGCATAGAGCGATACTTCGTGGATGTCGCGGTCCTCGTCGACCTCGAGCACCGCAATCGGCAGGCCCTCATCGTCGAATGCCGCACCGAGCGCCGCAAAGATGCGGTCAGCCTCGATCTTGCCCGCGGTGAAATACAAACGCGTCTGCGTCATTACCGGATGTGTCAACCTTCCGCCGCCAGCCGTTTGAGCTTGGCGATGGCGGCATCCGGGCTTTCGCCATAGGCAATGGTGCCGGCGAAATCGCCCTTGGCGTTGAGCAGCAGCACCGAAGCAGTGTGGTCCATCGTGTAGTCGCCGTCGTTCGTGTCGACTTTCTTCCAGTAGATGCCGAAGGACTTGGCCATGGCGTGGACCTTGTCGGGATCGCCTGATATGCCGAGGATGCGATCGGAGAAATTGCTGACATAGGTGTTCATGATTTCGGGCGTATCGCGCTCCGGGTCGACCGTAACGAAATAGGCGCGCAGGTTCTTGCCGTCGTCGCCCATCGTCTTCAGCCAGCCGGCCAACTCGAAAAGCGTGGTCGGGCAGACTTCCGGACAGTGTGTGAAGCCGAAGAAGACGACGCTGGGGTGGCCGCGAAAGGCGGCTTCGGTGACCGGCGCGCCCTTCTGGTCGACCAGCGTGAAAGGTGCTCCGAACGGCTCGCCGCCATAGTGTCCGCGGTACCAGTCGAAGGTGAGCCAGCCGATTCCGGCGGCCATCAGGACGAGAATACCGACCAGAATTGAACGCATCATCAGTGAAGTCCGTCGTTATTTCCATCGGGCGCCGGGTTGGCGCCGTGAAGGCCCTGGCTTGGCGAACACTCTTAGCGGTTCGGTCGCGCCGACGCAAAGATGTCGCGTTGCCGCAACCGGCAATCCTGTGGGAGGCGATCTGCTTGCAAAGCGCTGCCGTTCGTCCCACCTGAGGTCGGCAAAATTCGAACCGCAGGAGGCCTCTTTGCGAAAACTGATTGGCGGCGCGTTGGCCGCATGCCTTGTCATTGGCGCCGGCGCGGCCGCCGCCGAGGAAGTCGGCAAGGTCGGCGTCGATTGGCTCGGCAACGATATCATCGTCGAGGCGATCAAGGATCCGAAGGTCGAGGGCGTGACCTGCCACGTCTCCTATTTCGACCGTGGCGTGATCGACCGCCTGCAGAAAGGCAACTGGTTCGAGGACCCGTCCGATTCCTCGATCTCCTGCCGCCAGACCGGGCCGATCACCATTGGCGACATCGACATGAGCGAGGCCGGCGAGGAGGTGTTCAAGCAAGGCATCAGCCTGATCTGGAAAAAGCAGGTGGTGAACCGTATCTACGACAAGGCCAACGAGACGCTGATCTACCTGTCGCATTCACGCCAGGTGCAGGATGGCTCGGCAAAAATGTCGGTCACCACCGTGCCGCTCTACGGCCAGAACGTGGTGTGGACCAGCGGCAAGCCGAAATAGAGACTTAAGGTGCTACAGGGTCCTTGGCGCGTCCAAACTGATGCGCGGCGCTGCACTCGGCTTGCGAGACTATGCGCGCGGGCGTAAAGCGCGCGCATGGACCGTCCCGAACACCTTGTCCTGAAAGATCCCGAGCCGCGCATCCATCCGACGGCGGAGCTGAAGGCGTGCAAGCTTGGACGCTATGCGTCGATCGGCGAGCGCGTCATCTTACGTGAAGTCATAGTTGGCGACTTCTCCTACTTCGAGCGCCACGCCGAGGCGATCTATACGACGATCGGCAAATTCTGCTCGATCGCCGCCAACAGCCGCATCAATGCGCTGGAGCATCCGGTCGAGCGGCTGACGCAGCACAAGATCAGCTATCGGCCCAACGAGTACTTCCGCTGGCTGGGTGTCGATCAGGCATTCCGCGACCGGCGGCGGGCGAGAGCCGTCAGCATCGGCCATGATGTCTGGATCGGCCATGGCGCCGTGATCATGCCTGGCATAGTGATCGGCAACGGCGCGATCGTCGGTGCCAACGCGGTGGTGACGCGAGACCTGCCGGCCTATGCAATCGTCGCCGGCGTTCCGGCCAGGCCATTGCGGCAGCGCTTCAGCGCGGGAACTGCGGCCCGGATCGAACGTCTTGCCTGGTGGGACTGGCCGGTCGAGAAACTGGCCAGGGCAGTCCCCGACATGCAGGCCTTGCCCATCGAGGCTTTCCTCGACCGCTGGGAAAACGACGCCGCCTGAGTTCGGGCTATCTGCAAGCGGTCCGACGGCCTGCGCGATCTGCTCCTCCAACAATGTACCCGCGACCTTCCGCCGCGAGGGAACCAGGAGCGGCTGCCAACTGTTTCTGCAGACACAATGAACTCGGCTTCCGCCCGGGTTCGTCGCCCGGCTGCTGAGGGAGTTTGAATGATTGAGAAGCTTTTCACCAGGATCGCCAACAACGTCGCCCATTTTGCCGGCCTGCCGCCGACGTTTGCCGTGTGTTTCCTGATCATCGTCGTCTGGGCGGCAAGCGGGCCGATGTTCGGCTTTTCGGACACCTGGCAGCTCGTCATCAACACCGGCACGACGGTCGTCACCTTCCTGATGGTGTTTCTCATCCAGAACACCCAGAACCGCGATGGCGCCGCGATCCAGGCGAAGCTCGACGAATTGATCCGGGTCAGCACAGCCCAGAACACCTTCATCGGTATCGAACACCTGACTGAGACCGAAGTCGAAGAGATCCGCAAGAAATGCGAACAGGCAGCGAAGCGGCATGATCAGAAGCTTGCCGAGTTGGCAGCCGAGAAAGCCATGGCGAAGAAGCGGAACACGAAGAAGCATGCGGCGGCGTGATATAAAGGTCTGGCGCATACCTGCGAAGATCGGATTCGATTCTTTGCTACGGTGATCTTCGGTTCGGGATCATGCGCTGCGTGTCATGAATGCCGCGAAAGCATCCTTGTAGTCCGGATGCCAGCGCGACAGAGCAGGACGGTTCTCAATGATGTCGCCGATTGCCCAGGCCATGCGCTTTTCGTCCATGGGCCGGGTCGCCTCGTTATCGGGACACAGGATGTAGAAATCGCCACGCAGCAGCGAGGCCAGCATGAAGTCGATGACCTGCTCGCCGGTCCAGGCGCCGGCCGGCTTTTCGGTCGCACCTTCGGTCAGGCCGGTAAAAGTAAACCCGGGAATGAGCAAATGCGCCGCGACATTGGCGCCGGGCTCGTTGCGCAGCGCGTGTGCAAGGCCCTCGGTATAGGTCTTCACGCCAGCCTTGGAGACGTTGTAGGCGAGGTTGCCGGGCGGCGTGGTAATGCCTTGCTTGGAGCCGGTGTTGACGATCAGGCCGGGCTTTCCCGCCGCCAGCATGCGCGGCGCGAAGGCCTCGACGCCATGCACGACGCCCCAGAAATTGATATCCAGCAGCCGTTTCCAGGCGTCGCGGCTTTCCCACGGCTTGCCGGGATTGTTGCCGACGCCGGCGTTGTTCATCAGCAGCGATACGTCGCCGAAGGCGCCGAATGTCCGTTCGGCCAGCCGGTCGAGTTCGTCGGCCTTCGAGACATCGGTGGCGACGGCAAGTACGGCGCTCTGCCCGCCGATAGCAGCGACGGCGCGGGCAGCCTCATCAAGGCGTTCGCCGCCGATATCGGCCAGCACGATCTTCATGCCCATCGCCGCCAGCCGTTTGGCGGCGGCAAGGCCGATGCCGCTGGCCGCGCCGGTAATGACGGCGACATTGCCGGAGGCAAGTGCGGGCAGGGCGGTCTGGATCTCGGCGTCGGTGGTCATGATTTTCTCCTGTTCTGGCCGCGGCGAACTTAGCGCGGAACGAGGCTCGCGCAAGCCGGTGCCGACATCTTCGGGTTGACCGCATCGGCGGGCGCTGCGCATGCTGATATCGAAAAAGGAGACCTGACGATTGACCGACTGGATCGAGATCCTGAAAGAACAGACCGCAACCGGCGACCAGATGAGCCGCGAAGTGCCGCAAATGCTTGCCAATCCCGACATCAGCGAAGCGCAAGTGAAAACGCTGTTTTCGGCGCTCGAAAAACAGGCCGAATTCGTCGAAAAGCTGCGCATGGCGCTGGAAAAATTCGGCCATGATTTTTCAGTGATCAAGGCGGCCGAGCGGCTGGAGGAGCGCTACGCCGACCTTGCCGCTTCGGTAGCGGAAAAGCTGAAAGCAATGCGAGGCTAGAAGGGGCCTATTTCTCGATCATCCGCTCGAAGCGCCTGTCCGGCACGAACCAGATCATCGCCACCAGGACATAGATCGAGACACCGATCCAGTGATTGACGAAGGTCAGCGCGATGGCGGAAAGATAGAGGACCAGCGAGATCTTTCCCTTGAGGTCATTGCCCAACGCCCTGGCGAAGAGAGTCTCATTGCCGTGCAGTCGATGCAGGGCCATGGTGAGGATGTTAAAGCCGATGGCGCAGAGCGCCAGGTCGACGCCATAGACGGCAACCGGCACCGGCGCGAAATGGTTCTCACCCATGAAGGCTGTCGTCGCCGGCATCAGCGATAGCCAGAACAGCAGGTTGAGGTTCGCCCACAGCACGCGGCCGTCGACCCGCTGCACGGTATGGAACATGTTGTGCAAATTGTTCCAGTAGATGCCGACATTGATGAAGGACAGCACATAGCTGAGGAAGATCGGCCAGAGTGGTGCCAGCGCGGAAAAATCCTCGCCATGCGGCACCTTCAATTCCAGCACCATGATGGTGATGATGATGGCGACCACGCCATCGGTGAATGCCTCGACTCGTCCCTTGCCCATGAATCTCCCCTGACAATCCGCTGAAGTTAAAAGAGGATCTCGCTCAGCGCCATCGGCAAAGCTGCCAAACTTGTCAGGAGCAAGCCGGGGAGGGGGAACGGCTGACGCGAAAAAGGCGTTAGGATGTCAGATTCCGAACAGCAAAAGGTCGAAAAAATGACAGCTCACGCTCAAGTCATGACGCGCGATCACGAACTCGGCGGCCGCGCTGCAGCGGCCGCCGTGGCCGCCATGATTGCGGCTCTTTTCGCCGGCAGCACGGCGCTGACGCCGCTTTACATCATCTACAAGCAGCTCTTCGGCTTCTCGCAGATCACTTTGACGCTGGTCTACGCCGTCTATGTCATCGGCAATCTGGCAGCGCTTCTGATGTTAGGGCGTGTGTCCGATGTCATCGGGCGCCGTCCAATGGCATTGGCCGGGATGGCGGTGGCCGTCGTCAGCGCGGTGGTTTTCCTCTTCGCCGAAAATGTCGCCTGGCTCGATATCGCCCGAATTCTGAGCGGACTGGGAATCGGCGTTGGCGCGGGCACCGGCACCGCCTGGCTCGCCGAATTGCTCCCGACCGACGACAAGTCACAGGCGGCGACGATTGCCACCAGCACCAATTTTCTCGGCCTCGGCCTCGGTGCGCTGGGGGCCGGGTTGCTCGCCGAATACGCGCCCTGGCCGCTCAGGCTGACATTCGTCGTCTACCTGGCGATGCTCGCGACTGTAACCCTGCTGGTCTGGCGCACGCGGGAAACCGTTTCGCGGCCGGGGAAACTGGCTGACGTTTCGATGCGGCCGCGGCTTTCCGTGCCCGATGACATCCGCGCAAGTTTCGTTGCGCCGGCGGTGACCGGCTTTGGCGCAATGGCGCTGGTCGGCTTTTATGCAGCACTCGCACCGAGCATTTTGGCGCAGCAGCTGCAGGTAACCAACCATGCCGAAGCCGGCGCTCTATTCTTTGAATTGGCAATCGTGACCGCCGCCACCATTGTAGTGACGGCACGTCTTTCGAGCCGAGCCGCGATGTTTGCCGCACTTGCGCTGATGATCCCAACCGTCGCGCTGATTGTTGCGGCGCAGGTCTTCGCCTCTATGGCCATAATGATTGCCGGGACCGCCTTGTGCGGCGTGGCGGCAGCGCTCGGCTATCGCGGCGGCTTGCAAGTGGTGAACGAGATCGCGCCGGCGGACCGGCGCGCCGAAGTCGTCTCGGCCTTCTTCATCTGCTGTTTTTGCGGCAACGCGCTGCCGGTCATCGGCATCGGCGTTCTGTCGACGGTGGCAGGTGCGACCGTGGCAAGCCTGGCCTTTGCCGGCATGATTGTCGTCTTTTCCCTGGTCGCTCTCGGGTTTGGCGCGAAATACGCGCGCTGAGCCGACCTTTCAGCCGTTCGGTGTCTCGGGCGAAAGATGCGCGCGCTGGCGCGGTACGCCGAGGCCGGTATCCGGCGGTTCGCCGGCAGCCGGCCGGCTCTCGATCATGTGCAGGCTGCGCCAGCGGCCGAAGCGGTAATAGGTCGCGGCCAGCACGAGCGAGGTTATAGAGCCAGCCGGAAAGCTCCACCACAGAGCTTCCTCGCCGATCACGCTTCGGAAGAAACAGGCGAAGCTGGTGCGCACCAGCAGCACCGAGATCACCAGGATGATCAGCGGCGGCATCACCGCGCCGGTGGCACGCACGGTGGCGAAGAGCACGATGGTGATGCCGAACAGGATGAAGGACCACGACGCGATCTTGTTGATGTGAGTGGCGATGTCGATTGCTGCACTGTCGCTGCCAAGGAAGAGGCTGAGCACCGCGCGATCGAATACGAACAGCAGCGCGACGAGCATGCCGGTGAGCACAAGGTTGAAGCCGACGCCGGAGGTGGCGATGCGTCCAATCCGGTCCCAGCGCCTGGCGCCGACATTTTGCGCCGCCATGGACGACACCGCGGCGCCGATGGCGAGCGCCGGCATCTGGATATAGGTCCAGAGCTGTGCGGCTATGCCGTAGGCAGCTGCAACCTGCGAGCCGTACGAGTTGACCATGCCCATCACCGTCAGCGCCGCGGCCGAAACGACGATCATCTGCAGGCCCATCGGCACGCCCTTGAAGACGACAATGCGCAGCAGCGCCGGGTCCGGCCGCAGCAGAGCGAGATTGGCGCCGGCCAGCCGCAGCGGGTGCTTGCGCGCATAAAGCACGATCAGGATGGCAACCACGCTTACCGTCTGGCCGATCAGCGTCGAGGTGGCCGAGCCGGCGATGCCGAGTTCGGGGAACGGGCCGATGCCGAGGATGAGCAACGGGTTCAAAACGACGTCGAGCACGACGGCCAGCGCCATGAACAGGAAAGGCGTGCGCGAATCGCCGGCGCCGCGCAGCACCGTCATGACGAAGGAGAGCAGGTTCATCATCGGTACGGCGAGGAAGATGATGCGCAGGTAGGAGCGGGCCAGCGGCAACGCATCGGCCGGCGTGCCGAGCGCATTGAGGATCGCATCGACCCAGATCCAGCCGCAGACCGCGAACACCGCCGAGACGAGGAAGAAGAAGGTGGCGCTGGTGCCGACGATGCGCCGGGCTTCGGGCAGATCGCGGGCGCCGACGGATTGCGCGACCAGGATGGTCGCCGCCATGCCGATGCCGAAGACGGTGCCGAGGATGAGAAACAGCACAAGGTTGGCATTGGACGTGGCGGTCAGCGCCGCTTCACCGAGGAAACGGCCGACCCACACGGCATTTATCGAGCCGTTGAGCGACTGCAGCACATTGGAGCCGAGCACCGGCAGGGCAAACAGCAAAAGGGTGCGCGGGATAGGCCCACTGGTGAGGTCGCCGGTCCGCCGGCGCGGGGGCATGTTGTCGTCCATGGCAGGCAACTCGGCGAAGGCTTGTCTGAGTCCGCAATGATTGCCGATTTAACGGGAGAGGTCGATGCGGCGCTGTAAATTCCGCCTGGCGTGCCTTGATCTAAGCATTTCTCAAACCTTCCGGAATCGTATATTGATCCCGCACGCGTGGGGCCGCATTTTCCTGGATCTCATGGGTAAGCCGGGGGGCTCATGTCCGATATTCCGTTGTTTTTTGAGCGCCCGAACCGGCGCGCGTTTCTTGGTGCATCCGCTCTGGGCGCGGCCTCCGTGGCTCTTTCGGCGTGCACCACGACGGACGTGGCGGCGCCGCCAGTGACAGCGGCGCCAAGCGATCCGGCTTTCGGCGACGCCGCAAGCATGTATGCGGCGCGCATCGACGAGGGCTATCAACTGCCGGCAATCCCGGTAGCCAAGGTCGATCCGAAATTCGTTCGCCAAATCGTGTCCGATCCGACCGGAGAAAAACCCGGCACGATCGTCGTCGATACCTCCGAGCACTTCCTCTATCTGGTGCGCGACGGCGGCAAGGCAATTCGCTATGGCGTCAGCCTCGGCAAGGCCGGTTTCGGATGGACCGGCAGCGCCGTGGTTCAGGCGAGAAAGAAGTGGCCGGTCTGGACGCCGCCGCCGGAAATGATCCAACGCCGGCCGGAACTGGCGAAATACAAGGACGGCATGCCGCCCGGCCCGCAGAGCCCGCTTGGTGCCCGCGCGCTGTATCTCTTCCGTGACGGCAAGGACACGATGTATCGGCTGCACGGCACGCCGGAGTGGGATTCCATTGGGAAGAACGCTTCCTCCGGCTGTGTGCGCTTCATGAATCAGGACATTATCGACCTCTACAGCCGCGTCGACGGCGTCGCGCCGGTCTTCGTGCGCCCGAACCTGTCGGCCGCCGGGAAGATCGCCGCCGTGTCGAACAAGACGGCCGAGCCGATCGATGCCGGCGTGCCAAAGGACGCGGAGATGTTGAGGTAAGTGCCTTCAACTGGATCGTCAGTCGCAGGTTTTGCAACGCACTAGGACACCGTCCTTGCGCGGGCGAGCCGCAACTGAAGAGCACGACCGCTCAATCGCGCCAGCTCAGGCGGACGCGTTCGGCGCGTCCGCCTGTATGGGTGCCGCTACTTCTTGGCGAGGCCTGGGAGCGTGACCTGATAGACCAGGAACATAGTGTCGACATCGGCGCCATCCTCGGCCTTGTAGGCCGCGCCGACCTGGAAGCCGTCCTGCGTGAGGAAGTCATTGTCATTGGCGACGAACAGGAAATAGTCGTCGGGCAGCTTTGGATCGAGGACGCTCACCACCGACATCGCCTCCCATTTCTCCGAAAGGTTGTTGCGGTCGTTGGGCGCGCCATTGTGCAACCCGAAGCGGCCGAGCTCGCTCTTGTCGTTGATGTCGATGAACGGCGTCAGCTTGGCCGGCGTCACCGATGGATCGAGCTCACCCTTGGGCGCCAGCGGCTTGTCCTTGTCGAACTCTGTGCCGGCGATATCGGTTGCCGCCGACACATCGACGACGCTGATCTCGCGATGGAGCGAGGTGTCGCCCTTCAGCCCCTGGCCGTTGCCGCTGTCGCGCGCCAGCATCAGGAAGGTCTTGTCCGACAGCGCCACGATTTCGCTCTGCGCGGCGATCTTGGTTTTGCCCTTGGCATCGGTGAACACCGGCAGCGGCACGACATATTCATGCGCGAGCTTGAGCTGGCCGGGATCCGAGGCATCGTAGACCAGCGCGCGCGTGTTCTGGCGCGTCGAGGCGGAATCGCCGCCATCCTGCCTTGGGGCCGACTGCAGCACGGCGATCAGGAACTTGCCGTCGGGCGTCGGCGCCATGCCTTCGAGGCCCTGGTTGTTCTGGCGGCCGGTTTCGGGATCCTTCGGATCGGGGTCTGCCGCGCCAGGTCCCGGATTGTTGGAAGCAAAGTTTGGCGTCCCGTGACGCATCGGGACAAGCGCCGCCGGCGGCTGCGTTGCCGACATCAGACGCCCATCGGCGGAGAAGCGGTAGATGTTCGGACCGTATTCGTCCGAGATGAACGGCGTGCCGTCGGGCAGCCGCGCGATCGCTTCGTTATCGAGCGCGAGCTTGCCGTTGGCTTCGGGCAGGATCGGCATGTCGTCGGTCGCGGCACGCACGCCGTTGAGCGGATCGAGGCCGGTTGCATCGGCGCCCTTGTCGTCGGTCAAAAGCATGGTGTCGGCAAGCGTCGCCTTGAGGCCCGATTGTTGCTGGCCGGTGGCCGGCACTGCACCCGGCGCGATCGGGGCGAACTCGAGGGCGATCGTGTTGAGGCGCGGGCGGTAATCGGTGGTACCGACGACATTGTAGCCGCGGTCCGGCAACAGCCATAACGAGCCCTTGTAGCCATCGGCGCCATGCGTCCAGCCGGCAGCGTCGATCGACATGCCTGAGCCGGAGCCAAACGTCTCGCCGAACTTGTCCTTCTGGCTGGCCGGGATGCGGCCGACACCGACCAAGCCCTTGTTGACGAAGCTGACGCCGCCGACGGTCGCGGCGTTTTCTGCCAAGGCCGGAGTCAAGGCGGTGAACATCGCCAGCGCGACGGCGAGGGACGCGGTTCGGTGCAGGTTTTTCATGGAAATCCTCTTTGTGACAAAGCTGCCGGGGCCCGAAAAAGCGCCGCGTCGCATCAAGGATGCCGCGAAAGCCTTCGGAGAAGCGATCTAGGACGCGAACATGATACTTGCGTGACAGTGCCGCGCTTGCTTGTCCCCGTGGTCGCAACCGGCCTGGGTATGGCGAATTCGTCGTCGCCGAGCGAGCAATTAACAACTTTACAAATAATCGTTCTCATGTAAAGTTATGACAATGAAAGGTCCCCGATGACTGCCTATCGTTTCGCCACCCGCCTCAATTCCTTTGCCTCGCGGCCACAGGCCGAGTGGCCCGATCTTGTCGGCAAACCGTCTATGCTGCAGATGGCGGCACGTGCGGCGAAGGTTGCGGAGTTGACCGATCTCGACCTCAACTTTCCCGACCATGTCGGCGAAAAACCTACGGAAATGGCGCGCAAACTCAGCGACATCGGGCTTTCGATCAATGGCTTCGCCATGCGCTACTACTCTAACCCGGCTTTCAAGCTCGGCGCCTTCACCAATCCGGATCCTTCCGTTCGCCGCGAGGCTATCGACCTGACCAAGGCCGGCATCGACGCCGCGCGCGAGGCCGGCGCCAGCCTGATGACATTGTGGTTGGGGCAGGATGGCTTCGACTACGCCTTCCAGGCTGACTACGCAACAGTTTGGCAACACGAAATCGATAGTATTCGTGAAGTAGCGGCGCATGATCCGGGCTGTCAGATCAGCCTTGAATACAAACCCAACGAGCCGCGCTCCTACAGCCTGATGCCCGATGCGGCGACGACGTTGCTGGCGATCCGCGAGATCGGCCTACCCAATCTCGGCGTCACGCTCGATTTCGCCCATGTGCTCTATGCCGACGAGCAGCCGGCCTTTGCCGCAGCACTCGTGGCGCGACACAGCAAGCTGCTCGGCGTGCACCTCAACGATGGCTATGCCAAGCGCGACGACGGCTTGATGGTCGGGGCCGTGCATACGCTGCAGACGATCGAGCTGCTGCGCCAGATCCGCCGCGACGGCTACGCCGGCGCCATCTACTTCGACACGTTTCCCGATATGACCGGGCTCGACCCGGTCCACGAATGCGAAGTCAACATCGCGACTGTCAAGCGCATGCTGCGCGTCGTCGATCGGCTAGACGGGGACAACCGCATGTCAGCCGCCGTCGACCGTCAGGACGCGATCGCGTCGCAAGCCATTATCCAGGAAGCCATGCTCGGCCCGGACAACTGAGGCCCGGCCGCATATTCCGTTCAACAAGGGAGGAAGGACCATGAAATTTCTGCTTGCCACCGCTACCGCTGGCCTGATGGCGCTGTCCATCGGCTCGGTGTTTTCCGCAGACCTCGCGCCGCTCAATTCCGACACCGAGAAGGATCGTATCGACTGGTCGCAGCTCGAGGCCAAGTTCGGTGCGTTCCCCAAGCTGCCCGAGGGCACCAAGGCGGGTGCGGTCTCCAAGACGCTGACCAACGAATACTGGCGCTCGCTGGGAGAGGGCTACAAGTCGTTCGGCGACCGCACCGGCGTGCCCGTGGTCTACCAGGCGGCGCAGAGCGAGGGCGACCAGCTCGGCCAGCTCACCATCGCCGAAGGCCTGGTCACGCAAGGCTACAACGTGCTGCTCGTTTCGCCGCAGACCGACTCCAACCTGCAGCCGATCGTGGAACAGGCCAAGGCAGCCAATGTGCCGGTGGTCAACGTCAACGACGCGGTCATCCCGCAGGCCGAGCACTATGTCGGCAATGTCCAGCGCGACAACGGCGTGCGCGTCGCCAAATGGTTCATCAAGAACCGGCCGGACGGCGGCAAGGTCGCCATCGTCGAAGGCCAGGCCGGCGTCTACGCCGCCGTCCAGCGCACCGACGGTTTCAAGACCACCATCACCGAAGCCGGCAAGTTCGAGGTCGTGGCCAGCGTCCCCGGCAACTGGGATCGTCAGACCTCCTACGACGCGGCCACCAACATCCTGCAGCAGCACCCCGATCTGATCGGCTTCTATGCCAACAATGACGGCATGGCGCTGGGCATCGTCGAAGCGGTCAAGGCCGCCGGCCTAAAGGACAAGGTCGCCGTGTTCGGCACCGACGGGATTTCCGACGCCTACGCCTCGATCCGCGCCGGCGAGCTGACCGGCACCGTCGATTCGTTCCCGGTGCTGACCGGCGAGGTGGCGCTGGAATCGGCGCTGCGGCTGGTGGCCGGGCAGAAGCTGCCGCGCGTCGTTGCCACGCCGCAGGCGCTGATCACCAAGGACAATGCCGACCGTTACTCCGGCGCCGGCGATGCCGTGCGCAAGGCGCTGCTCGAGGACGCGGCAGCGGGCCAATAGAGCTGGGGCGGCGGGTGCCGGCCTTTCGGCACTCTTGCCGGGAGAACTGAAGCAATGTCAGCGCGGCTGCAATTCGAAGGCATTTCCAAAGAGTTTCCGGCCGTGCGGGCGCTGAGCGATGTGTCCTTTTCGGTCGGCGCCGGCGAAATCCATGGGCTGCTCGGTGAAAACGGCGCCGGCAAGTCGACGCTGCTGCGCATCCTGTCAGGCGTCTACCGGCCGACGGCGGGAAGCGTGCTTATTGACGGCAAACCGGTGACGCTGAACACCCCGGTCGCGGCCCGCGCCGCCGGCGTGGCGATGATCCATCAGGAATTACAGCAGGTGCCACGCCTCAGCGTCGCCCAGAACATGTTTCTCGGCCATCCGTTGACGCGCGGCGGCGTCTTCGTCGCACGGCGCGAGCAGGAACGCCGCGCTGCGGAAGCCCTCGCCGCCATCGACCCGACCATCGATCCGGCAGCCCCGCTTGGCTCGCTGAAGGTGGCGCAGCGGCAGATCGTCGAGATCGCCCGGGCGCTGCTCGACCGCGCCAGGATCGTGGCGATGGACGAGCCGACGTCGAGCCTCACGCCGAGCGAGTTCGAACGGCTGGCGGAAGTCATTGCCGGTCTGGCACGCGACGGTGTCGCCGTCGTTTATGTCTCGCACAAGCTGGACGAGGTGTTCGGCATCTGCGAGCGCGCCACTGTCATGCGCGACGGCGTTGTGGTCGAAACCGTCGATCTCGCGCAGGTGTCGGAAAAGGCCGTCGTTTCGATGATGGTCGGCCGCGAGCTTGCCCAGGAACAACACCGCTCGCATGCTTCCCCCGAGATCAGGCTGAGCGTGCGTGGCCTCGCCTCGGCAACCAAGGTCCGTGACGTTTCGTTCGACCTGCATCGCGGCGAGGTGCTGGGCGTTGCCGGCCTGGTCGGCTCGGGCCGCACCGAGCTGCTGCGGCTGCTGGCCGGCGCCGACCGGACCTCATCAGGCACAATGGAGATCGACGGCAAGGCGGTAAAGCTTTCCAGTCCGCGCGACGCGATCGCGGCCGGCATCGCCCTGGTGCCGGAGGAGCGCAAGCGCGAAGGCATCGTGCCGTTGCGGTCGATCTCCAGCAACATGGCGCTGGCCTCGATGGGCGTGTTCGCGCCGCGCGGCGTCATCGATCACAAAAGGCTGAAACGGGTCGCGGCCGAGAAGATGAAGCGGGTCAATCTCAGGCCGTTTCTGCTCGACCGGCCGATCCGCCTGTTCAGCGGCGGCAACCAGCAGAAAGCGATCATCGGCCGCTGGCTGGCGGCGGGAACACGGATCCTTCTGTTCGACGAGCCGACGCGCGGCATCGATGTCGGCGCCAAGGCGGAGATCTACCACCTGATCGAGGAACTCGCCGCCGAAGGCCATTCGGTAATCGTCGTGTCGTCCGAACTCCCCGAGGTGATCCGGCTCGCCGACCGCGTGCTGGTCATGCGCGACGGCACGGTCGCCGCCGAACTGGGCCGCGCAAGTCTCAGCGAACAGGCGATCGCCGCGCACGCCATACCCCAAACGGAGATTGAGGCCGGCAAGGCGCAAGGCCATCGGGCCGGTGCATAACGGACAGGACCAGCGGATGACCGATATAACCCAACACACAGCAGCGCGCCCAAGGGCAGATTTCCTGCACCGGTTTTCCGTGCGCGACGCCGGCACGCTGATCGGACTGGTGGTGATCCTCGCCGTCTTCGGGGCGCTGGTCCCGGGCTTCTTTGCCGAGCGTAACCTGATCAACATCCTGCAGCAATCGAGCATCAATGCCTGCCTGGCGTTGGGCATGACGCTGGTCATCATCTCGGGCGGCATCGACCTGTCCGTCGGGCCGACGGCAGCCTTTTCGGCGGTCATCTCGGCCTCGATGCTGGTTGCCGGCGTGCCGTTTCCGCTGGCCATCGCCGCCGGCTTCGCCATCGGCCTTGCCTGCGGACTGCTCAACGGCGTGCTGGTCGCCTATGTCGGGCTGCAGCCCTTCATCGTCACGCTGGGAACGCTCAGCACCTACCGGGCGCTGGCGCTGATCTATACCGGCGGCAATCCGGTGCTCGGCCTGCCTGCCGGCTTCCGTGCCGTCTTCAACGGCTCGCTGTTCGGATTGCCGTTGGCGGTCATCATCGTGGCGGTGGTCGCGCTGATTGCCTGGATCATCCTCAAGAAGACGCCGTTCGGCGAATATCTGCTCGCCGTCGGCGGCAATGAGGAGGCGGCCTACATAGCCGGCGTGCCGATCGCCCGCACCAAGATCGCCGCCTATATGATCTCGGGCCTGCTGGCAGCGCTTGCAGCGCAGATCCTGATCGGCCGGCTGGGTGCGGCCGAACCCATTCTGGGCAATCTCTGGGAGCTCGACGCCATAGCAGCGGCGGCGATCGGCGGCGCCTCGCTGATGGGCGGCAAGGGCAGCGTCGTCGGCACCATCCTGGGTGCCGTCATCCTTGGCAGCATGCGCAACGGCCTGACGCTGATGAACGTGCAGTCCTTCTATCAGCTCCTGGCAACTGGCCTTATAATCCTCGCCGCGATGCTTATCGATCGCGTGACGAGGGGACGTGGATGACCTTGACCGGGCTGGACCTGAAAGCAGTAGGACCGCGCATTCGCATGATGATGCCGCATCTGACGCCGCTCGAGGCGAAGGTGGTTGAAACCGTCTTCGGACGACGCGGCTTCGACGAGACCATACCGCTCAAGCAGATCGCCGAGGAGGCCGGTGTGTCGGAGGCGATGGTGGTCAAGATCGCCAAGAAGCTGGGTTTTTCCGGCTATCGCGACTTTCGCACGGCGGTCTATGAATACAGTCGCCTGCCGACCGCCGAGATGCATCAGGAGCTGTCGGTGGACGACAGTTCGGCCGAGATCGTGCAGAAGGTGTTCCGCACCTCCATCCAGGCGCTGGAGGAGACGCTCGCCATCCTCGACATGGACGATTTCGACCGTGCCGCCGATCTGCTTTACCGCGCCAGGAATCGCGATTTCTACGGCGTCGGCGGCTCGGCGCAGATCGCACGCGACGTCTCGCACAAATTCCTGCGCATCGGCATCCGCACCTCTGTCTATGACGATTCGCACATGATGCTGATGTCGGCCTCGCTGCTCGGCGCCGACGACATCGCCGTCGGCTTCTCGCATTCCGGCAACACGAGCGCTGTTATCGACGCCATCCAGCTTGCGCGCAAAAGCGGCGCACGCACGCTGGCCATCACCAACTATGACAACTCGCCATTGGCCGCAGTCGCCGACATCGTGCTCTGCTCGACCGCGCAAGGCTCGCCGTTGATGGGCGAGAACGCAGCGGCGCGCATTGCCCAGCTCAACATTCTCGACGCGCTGTTCGTCGCGGTCGCGCAACGCGACTACCAGGCGGCGGAGCGCAATCTCGGCCGCACCATGTCTGCGGTGACGTCGAAACGGAAAGATAAGAACTCATGAAAGGCAAGCGGCTCATGAAGGTCTGGGGCACATGACGGCTCCACCGCCGCTGGTGACCGTATTCGGCAGCCTGCATTACGATATCATGGTCGAAGCCCACGATCGCCCACGCAAGGGCGAAACGGTCACCGGCCATGCCTGGCATCCGAAATGCGGCGGCAAGGGCGGCAACCAGGCGGTGTCGGCAGCGCGGGCCGGCGTGCGTGCGGCGATGATCGGAGCTGTCGGCGACGATGATTTCGGCCGCGCGCTTCTCGACAATCTCGATCGCAACGGCGTCGACCAGCGCTTCGTGGGAGTGGCTTCGGGCGCCGGCTCGGGGATGAGCGTAGCGATTTTCGACGACAGCGGAGACTATGGCGCGGTGATCGTCTCGGGGAGCAATCTCACTCTCGGCGAAAAGGACATTACTGAGGCGGCCGAGCTGATCGCGCAAACGGCGGTGCTGCTGCTGCAGAACGAGGTGCCGGAAGCTGCCAACATTGCCGCGGCGCGAGCGGTGAAGGCGCATGGCGGCCGCGTCGTTCTCAATGCGGCGCCGGCGCGAAAGCTGACAGCCGAACTGATCGCGCTGACCGACATCGTCATCGTCAACGCCATCGAGGCGGAGTTCCTGGCCGGCGTTTCGGTCGTCGACACGCTCGAGGGTGCTGCGAAGGCGGCCGGCATGCTCGTCGGTTTCTATCCGGCTGCAATCGTCACGGCCGGCGGCGAGGGCGTTGCCTATTGCGACCGCGACGGCCAGGCATTCGCCTTGCTGGCGATGCCGGTGGAGGTGGTCAGCACCCACGGTGCCGGTGATGAATTCGTCGGCGCCTTTGCGGCGTGGCTTGCGCGTGGAGAGCCCGTCGAGGCGGCACTTGCCGCCGCCAATGCCGCCGCTGCCTCGCTGGTCGCAACGCCGGAGCGCGAGCGCGGGGGTCTTGTTCAATCTGAGCCTGCTCAGTGACCGCCGCGATTCAATCGCTGTCGCGCGCGATCAGTTCCAGCGGCCAGACTTCACGGATGATGCGTGCGCCTTCGGCGCCGGCGTAAGCCGGGATCGATGCCAGCAGCATTTCGGCCAACCGCTCGCCCATCGGCTCCAGCGCCGGTCGGAAGCCGGTCAGCGCCGGCGAAAAATAGCGGCAAAGCGGCGTGTCGACGATGACGATCACCGCGACGTCGTGGCCGGGCCTGATGCCCGCCTCGGCCAAAGCCTTGCAGCCGCCAAGCGCCATCGCGTCATTGTTGAAGATGATGGCCGTCGGCGGGTCCTTGGAGCGCATGACCTTCGGCGTCACGGCGTAGCCGCCGGCCTCGTTGATGAAGCCGTCGGCGATCAGTTCGGGGTCGAACTCGATGCCGTGCCGCCGCAACGCCTTGCGATAGCCGGCGAGGAACAGATAGCCGAAATTGAGGTCGAGCGACGGGCGGATGGCGGCGATGCGGCGGTGACCGCGCGCGACGAGACGATCGACCGCGTCAGCCCCGGCTTTTTCGAAATCGAGGTCGAGCGAGGGATAGGAATCGCCGCCGGAGCGGCTGCGGCCGAGCGTTGCGAACGGGAAACCGGCCTGGGTCAGATAGTCGATGCGCTCGTCCTCGCGCCGCGTCCAGGCCAGCACCACCGCATCGGCCCGCCGCGTCTCGACGACACGGCGCAGGCGCTCCTGCTGATAGTCGCCCGGCGCGCCCATCACTACGATCAGGTCGAGGCCGCTTTCGGCGAGCTTGGCCTGCAACCCGGTCAGGAACGGAATGAAGAACGGCTCGCCATATTCCTGGTCGCCCGGATGAGGCTGCAGCATGAAGGCGATCGAATGGGTGGCGCCGCGCCGCAGGCTGCGGCCGGACTGGTTCGGTGAATAATTCAGCTTCTTGGCCGCATCGAGCACGCGCTGGCGTGTATCGGCATTGACGTCGGCGCGGCCGTTGAGCGCGCGCGACACCGTGCCGATCGAAATATTCAGGTGACGTGCAAGGTCGTGAATACTGGACGCCAAAGGACAGTTCTCCCCCTTGCTTGGCTAGCACCGGCTGCTCTCCGGGCCAAGCCGACGCCACGATTTTTCACAGCCGGCCGATTGACATTCTACGCCATCGGGTGTGTTCTCGTAAACGTTTACGGAAAAACATTCACGGCCCTGCCGTGAACGCCGTGACGATCGGTCTGGAGGGGCCGAGAGGGAGGAGTACTGGATGATCAATGTGGTCCTGGTCGGCTGCGGCGCGATGAGCAAGGCCTGGCTCGATGCAGCCAAGCAGATCGACGGGCTCGCCATTGTCGGCCTGGTCGATATCGACGCCGAAAGGGCGCGGGCGAGGGCGCGCGAATACGAGCTTTCCGGCGCCGTCATCGGAACCGACCTCGACGCCGTGCTCGACCAGACCAGGCCCGACGCGGTATTCGACGTCGTGGTTCCCGCCGCCCGCCGCGAGGTCGCGCTTTCCGCCTTTGCCCACCATTGCCATCTCTTGACCGAAAAGCCGCTGGCCGACAGCCCGGACAATGCGCGTGCCATTGTCGAGGCGGCCCGCAGCGCCGGCCTTATCCATGCCGTCGTGCAGAACCGCCGCTATGTCGCCAATGTCAGGCGCATCCGGCGCTTTCTCGATTCCGGCGCCATTGGTGCGCCAACCAGCATCCACGCCGATTTCTTCGTTGCGCCGCATTTCGGCGGTTTTCGCGAAGAGATGCGCCATGTGCTGCTGCTCGATATGGCGATCCACACATTCGATGCGGCCCGCTACATGGTGGCCGGCGAACCGGCCGGCGTCTATTGCCACGAGTGGGAGCCGGCCAATTCCTGGTATCGGCAAGGGTCGTCGGCAGCCGCAAGCTTCGACCTCGGCGGCGGCAAGCTGTTCACCTATGCCGGCAGCTGGTGCGCGGCCGGCTTCCGTACCAGCTGGGACAGTACATGGCGGATCGTCGCCGAGCGCGGCAGCATTGTCTGGGACGGCGCGGACGGGTTGAAGGCGGAAGTCGTGCGGCCGGTCCGTGAAGGCCTGTTCGACCGCACCGAATCGATAGCCGTGCCGCCGCTCGACCCGGCAGATCGCGTCGGCGGCCATCTCGGCATCATCCAGGATTTCGTCCGCGCCGTCGAGACCGGCACCGCGCCGGAGACGCGCGGCGCCGACAACATCAAAAGCCTGGCCATGGTTTTCGCTGCGATCGAGAGCGCCGAAACCGGGCGCCGGGTCGCCATCGCTGCACAGGAAGGATCATGATGCCAAACCCGCTGCTCGACATCAGGATCGGCACAATGGTGCGGGCCAATCTGGACGACCCGGCCGCCTATGTCAGGCAGATTCTGCCGCTCGGCTTCGAGAGCATCCAGCCGTTCTTCTGGCAGACGCTGGGCGGCAAGGACATTCCGCGGCTGGCGGGCGAGATCCGCGAGGCGATCGGCGATGCCGATGTCATCGTCTCGTCGATCGGCGTGTTCGGCAATCCGCTGGAGAGCGGCGAGATCGATCGCGGCGTGCTCGAGGCGTGGGAAACGATCATCGACAACGCGCATCTGTTCGGCACCAATGTGGTCAGCGGCTTTACCGGCCGCATCCGCGGCAAGCCGCTGCCCGACAGCCTGCCGCGCTTCCGCGAGGTCTGGGGGAAGCTGGCAAAGCGGGCCGCCGACAAGGGCGTGCGCATCGCCTTCGAGAACTGCGCCATGGACGGCAACTGGGCCAGCGGCGACTGGAACATCGCCCACAATCCGGACGCCTGGGAGCTGATGTTCAACGAATTGCCGGACGACAATCTCGGCCTGGAGTGGGAGCCCTGCCACCAGCTGGTCTATCTGATCGATCCGATCCCGCAGATCCGCAAATGGGCGCCGCGTATCTTCCACGTCCACGGCAAGGACGCGACGGTGCGCTGGGACGTGATCCGCGAACATGGCGTGTTCGGCCGCCTGCCGTTCGTTCAGATGCGCACCCCTGGCTTCGGCGATAGCGACTGGACGCGGGTGATCAGCGAGCTGCGGCTGGCCGGCTACAAGGGCGCCATCGACATTGAGGGCTGGCACGACCCGGTCTATCGCGGCGATCTCGAGATCACCGGCCAGGCGCGTGCGCTGGACTATCTCCAACAATGCCGGGGAGGCGCGAGCTACCTGCCGAACCCGGTGTGAGGCTAATGCATGTCGCGCAAAAGTGCCCAGCGGTTTTGCGATAACGACATGCATAAAAACAGGACAAGCCGGCGGGAGGTGCCGGCCAGCGAAAGATTGCGGCGCAATGCCGAAGCGATCGTCAAAACCCCTCGGCTAGCGAGGGAACAAAGGGAGGATAAGTGCATGAGCATTACGATGAGAAGGACAGTTCTGCGCTCGACCGTCGCGGCGGCCGCGATGGCGCTCGCCGCCGCACTCTCGACCTTGCCGGCGCAGGCGCTCGATGCCCAGTGGTGCAAGGATGTCCATATCCGTTTCTTCGTCGGCGGTGCCGAGGGCGATGCCTTCGGCACGATCGTCTATAATGGCGCGAAGCAGGCGGCGGCCGATCTCGGGCCGAAGGTCGACTACATCTTTTCCCAGTGGGATGTCGAGAAGATGGTGCAGCAATTGCGCGAGGCTGTCGCGGTCAAGCCCCAAGGCATCGCCATGATGGGCCACCCCGGCGACGCCGCGATCATGCCGCTGGCCGAACAGGCGCACAAGGACGGCATCAAGATGATGTACCAGAACGTGCCGGTGCCGACGGTCACGGCGGCGTTCGGCGGCGGCTATGTCGGTGCCCAGCAGGAGCAGCAGGGCCGCGCGCTTGGCGCCGAGGCGGTCAAGCTGGCCGGGCTCAAGGCCGGCGATAAGGCAATCATGATCGGCCCGTTCGAGAACGAGAGCCGCGGCGCGCGCGAGCGCGGCACTGTCGCTGCCCTCAAGGAAGCGGGCGTCGAGGTCATACAGCTCTCCTCGCCGCCAAGCGGCGAATGGGCTTCCGACCCAAATCTGGCCCTTCCGGTGATCACCGCGGCACTGCTCAACAATCCCGACGTCAAGGCGGTTGGCTATCCCGGCGGGCAGATGCTGGGCAACGTCCCGACTTACATGCAGGCGGCGGGCAGGAAGCCGGGCGATATCTTCAACTTCGGCTTCGACACCAGCCCGCAGATCGTCGAGGGCTTCAAGGGCGGCTGGGTGCAGCTGACGGCCGACCAGCAGCCGTTCCTGCAAGGCTATCTGCCGATCCTCAGCCTCTGCCAGCAGGTGGTGCTCGGCCTTGCGCCGATGAACGTCGACACCGGCGCCGGCTTCGTCACGCCGCAGAATTACGAGATCGTCGCCGAGCTCGCCAAGCAGGCGTTGCGCTGACCTCCCAAGCCGTCGGCCGGGATCGCGCCCGGCCGGCGGGACCGCCGGCGAAAAGGCCGGCACGCGACAATCAAGCGAGGATCGCCATGGCCGAACGCATCATCGAACTGCGCGACATCAGCAAGTCCTATGGCCAGGTCTATGCGCTGGGCGGGGTCAATCTCAGCGTCGATCGCGGCGAGGTGGTCGGCCTGATCGGCGACAATGGCGCCGGCAAGTCGACGCTGATCAAGATCCTGTCCGGCGTGGTCAAACCGACTAGCGGCGAGATTCTCGTCCGCGGCAAGCCGGTGACCGGATGGAGCCCTGCGCGCTCGCGCGACGCCGGCATCGAGACCGTGTTCCAGGACCGGGCGCTCGCCGTGCAGCAGACGATCGTGCGCAATATCTTCATGGGCCGCGAGCTCACCGGCTGGCTTGGCTGGCTGAAGGTCAACAAGGAGATCGCGGAGGCGAGCCGGCTGATGCGCGAGATCGGCTTCACCTCGAAAGTGTTCACGCCACAGTCGATCGTCGGCCAGCTCTCGGGCGGCGAACGCCAGGGCGTGGCGATCGCGCGGGCCATCTATAAGAAGGCGGAGCTGATAGTCCTCGACGAACCGACGACCGCGCTATCGCTGACCGAGACCGCCAAGGTCTTCCACTTCGTGCGCCAGGTGCGGGCGAGCGGGCGCTCGATCCTGTTCATCGGCCACAACATCCACCATGTCTACGATATCGCCGATCGCTTCGTGGTGCTGGACCGTGGCAAGGTCGCGCTCACCGCCGACCGCAGCGAGGTCAAATCGGCCGAGGATCTGATCAATTTCATGGAAGACGTCGCCCACCCCAGCGGATTGCCGGGGTTGCACGACGCGGGCGATGCGGGGAGGGCGGCACGATGAGCAAGACCATGGAACCCGATCTGCAGAGCCCCCTCGGCGGCACGCATGGCGAAACCGCCGGGAAAGAGTGGAGACACCCGTCCGACAACTGGCTGCGCGGGTTCATCCTCGACAACCGCGCCGCGCTCGGCACGCTTGCCGTGTTCATCGTCATGATGGCGGTGTTCATGATCGCCAACCCGATCGTGTTCACCACCTGGTATCTCTACAGTTCCGTGCTGACCACGCTGCCGGTGGCGCTGTTCGTGGTGGTGCCGCTGGTCTTCGTCGTCACTTGCGGCGAGATCGACCTGTCGTTTCCGGCGACGATGGGCTTTGCCTCCTGGGTGTTTGCGCTGGTCGTGCAGGCCGGCTACGACCCGTTCCTCGGCATCGCCGCCGCAATGATAACCGGCATGCTGCTCGGCTTCCTGGTCGGCTCACTGGTCGTCTATGGCGGGCTGTCGTCGCTGATCGCCACGCTCGGCATGAATTTCCTGCTGCGCGGCCTGATCCAGATCATCAACGAGGGCAGGTCGACGGCGCTGACCGGCCTTGCCGACAGCTGGGCCTACAAGATCTTCTCCAGCCAGCTTTACGGCATTCCGGTGCAGATCTTCTGGGCCATCGGCTTCGTCGTGCTGTCGGCGCTGCTCTACAACCGCCATCGCTTCGGCGCGCAGGTCAAGGTGGTCGGCGACAATCCCGACAGCGCCCAGCAGATGGGTATCGACGTCAAGCGCGTGCGGGTAAAAGTGTTCGTCTTCGTCGGCATCGGGGCTGCGATCGCCGGCACGTTTTCGGTGATGATCAACTTCACCTGGTGGCCGACGGCGGGCGACGGATACCTGCTGCCGGTGCTGGCATCGGTGTTCGTCGGCGGCACTCCGACCTGGGGCGGCATCGGCACCGTCGTCGGCGGTGCGATCGGCGCGGTCACGGTCTCCTTCATCCAGACAGGCGTCGTCGCGGCAGGCCTGAGCGGCTTTTACGTCCAGTTCTTCAACGGGCTGATCATCATCCTGTCGCTGCTCGGCCACAAGTGGAACCAGGCGCGGTATCGGTGAAGGGCGACCTCAAACCCCCGTCACAAACCCGTCCAGCACACGCTTCTGACCGGCCTTGTCGAAGTCGATTGTCAGCTTGTTGCCTTCGATGGCCGAGATGTTGCCGTTGCCGAATTTCTGGTGGAAGACGCGGTCGCCGACGCTGAAGGGGGACGGCGTGTCGGCGACGGATTTGGCGACCAGCTCGCCGTCGATGGTGCGGCCCTTGACCGAGCTGCGGCCGGCGCCGTAGCCGGAGTCGGTCTCGCCATAGCCGATGCGCTCGACCTGGTGACCGGAGCGCGTGCCCCAATTGCGGTCGGTGGCCTCGGTGCGGTTCGCTTGGGCGCGCTGCCAGCCCGGCGTCGCATAGGTGCTGGAGAAAGCGCCGGATTTCTCGGCGCCGGAATTGCCGCCAATGTTGTCGAAGCGCGACGCCCCATAGGGGTTCTGCCTGGCTGCCCCTTGGCCGCCGCGACCGGAGGCGAACGAGCCGCCGCCATAGGAATTGCCGTAACCGCCGTAGCTGTTGCCGCTCTCGGAAACTTCGACATGGGCTTCGGGCAGCTCGTCGAGGAAGCGCGACGGGATGGTCGATTGCCAGAGGCCGTGGATGCGCCGATTGGAGACGAACCAGATGTGCAGGTTCTTCTTGGCGCGGGTCAGGCCGACATAGGCAAGCCGGCGCTCCTCCTCGAGCCCGGAGCGGCCGCCCTCGTCGAGCGAGCGTTGGTGCGGGAACAGGCCTTCCTCCCAGCCGGGCAGGAACACGGTTTCGAATTCGAGGCCCTTGGCCGAATGCAGCGTCATGATGTTGACGGCGTCGAGCTCGGCGTTCTGCTCGGCGTCCATGACGAGTGCGACATGTTCGAGGAAAGAGCGCAGCGATTCGTACTCCTCCATGGAGCGGATCAACTCCTTGAGGTTCTCCAGCCGGCCTGGCGCTTCCACCGAGCGGTCGTTCTTCCACATATCGGTGTAGCCGCTCTCCTCGAGAATGGTCTCGGCGAGCTCGGTGTGCGGCGTGGTTTCCAGCGCCTTCTGCCAGCGCTCGAAATTGGCCGATACCTCGCGCAGTGCGGCGCGCGGCTTCGGCTTCAGCTCGTCGCTTTCGGCAAGTTTTGCCGCCGCCTCCAGCATCGGGATGCGCAGCGCCCGTGCGGTGTCGTGGATCTGGCGGATGGTGGCCTCGCCAAGGCCGCGCTTCGGCACGTTGACGATGCGCTCGAAGGCGAGGTCGTCGCCGCTGTTGGCGACGACGCGGAAGAAGGCCAGCGCATCGCGGATTTCGAGCCGCTCATAAAAGCGCGGGCCGCCGATGACGCGGTAATTGAGGCCGAGCGTGACGAAGCGGTCCTCGAATTCGCGCATCTGGAAGGAGGCGCGGACGAGAATCGCCATCTCGTTGAGATTGTGCTTCTGGCGCTGATAGGCCTCGATGGTCTCGCCGACGGCGCGGGCCTCCTCTTCGGAATCCCAGGCGGCATGGACATGCACCTTCTCGTCGTCCTCGGCGATCTTTTCGGTAAACAGCGTCTTGCCGAAGCGGCCCTCATTGTGGGCGATGAGGTGGGACGCCGTGCCGAGGATGTGCGCGGTCGAGCGATAATTGCGCTCCAGCCTTATGATGGTGGCGCCGGGGAAATCCTTGTCGAAGCGCAGGATGTTGTCGACCTCGGCGCCGCGCCAGCCATAGATCGACTGGTCGTCGTCGCCGACGCAGCAGATATTTACGGTGGACAGGCGCGGGCTTCCCTCCCCCTTGAGGGGAGGGTGGCCGGGCGAAGCCCGGTCGGGTGGGGTCCGTGCGGCAGTGCTCGACCTACCGGCGGCAGTGCTCGACGCTCTAGCGGTGCCTTCTGCGGCAACCCCCTCCGCCCGCTTCGCGGGCACCTCCCCCTCAAGGGGGGAGGATTGCGGCCGCTGCGCCAAGAGCCGCAGCCACATGTACTGGGCGGTGTTGGTGTCCTGATACTCGTCGACGAGGATGTAGCGGAAGCGCTTGTGGTATTCCTTCAGCACGTCCGGATTGGCGCGGAAGATGCGGATCGGGTGGCACAGGAGATCGCCGAAGTCGCAAGCGTTCAGCGTTTTCAGCCGCTCCTGGTAGGCCTTGTAGAGCTCGCGGCCCTTGCCGTTGGCGAAGGCACGGGCATCGCCCTCGGGGATGTCGGCGGGGCCAAGGCCCTTGTTCTTCCAGCCGTCGATCATCTGGGCGAACTGCTTGGCCGGCCAGCGCTTGTCGTCCAGCCCTTCGGCCTGGATAAGCTGCTTGATCAGGCGCACGACATCATCGGTGTCGAGAATGGTGAAGTCGGATTTGAGCCCGGCCAGCTCGGCATGTCTGCGCAGCAGCTTCACTCCAATCGAGTGGAAGGTGCCGAGCCACGGCATGCCCTCGACATTGCCTTCGCCGATCAACAGGCCGATGCGCTGCTTCATCTCGCGCGCCGCCTTGTTGGTGAAGGTGACGGCGAGGATCTGCGAGGGGAAAGCCTTGCCGGTGGCAAGGATGTGGGCGATGCGGGTGGTCAGGACGCGCGTTTTGCCGGTGCCGGCGCCGGCCAGCACCAGCACCGGGCCTTCGGTGGTTTCCACCGCCAGCCGCTGCTCGGGGTTGAGGCCGTTGAGATAATCGGGCGCGTTGTTCTGGTTGCTGCGGGCAGCCATGGCGCGCGCGGCAATGCCCGACGGGGACACGGGCCGCGCGTTCGGTTCGTCAAAAAAGGGCATGTCTTCCGAAAAGCCGGACATCTCTCCCCGAATGTAGTGATTCGGCAGCGAAAGGCCAGAAGTGTCTCCGTTTTGTTCTCTGTCCAGTCGTAGACTCACAATCTGAATGGGTCCGCTAACCAAAACGCCGGGCTTGCAATGGGCCGGCGCCGTAAAACGCCGAGCTTGCTTGACAGGGGAGGCGGGCCGGAGAAAGTTGCGTGGGGGCAGGAACGCAATGCGGGGTTGCCCATGGACGCGTCGCGGAGCGCACCAGTCGAAGGAGCACCGTCTTGGCTGTGGTCATCACCTCCCTGATCCTTTTCCTCATCGGCCTGGCGGTTGGCGGCGGCGGCATCTGGCTCGTGACGCTGGGGGGCAGCTGGTATTACGTCATCGTCGGTCTAGCTTTCCTTGTCGCGGCCTGGCTGCTCTACAGGCGCAGATCCACGGCGCTGTGGCTCTACGCGGCGATCGTGCTCGGCACGCTCGCCTGGGCGGTCTGGGAGATCGGCTTCGACTGGTGGGAGCTCGGCCCGCGCGGCGGCATCATCGTGCTTGTCGCGCTATGGCTGTTGACGCCATGGGCGCGGCGCGGGCTTACCGGTCCCGACGGACGCGCGCCGCTGATCCTCGCCGTGCTGGCCTCGCTTGCGGTCGCCGGCTATTCGATGACGACCGATCCAAAGGATATTGCGGGTGAACTCAACACCGACAAGGTGACGCCGACCGCCGATCTCGGCGGCAACGTGCCGGCTGGCGAATGGCACTATTACGGTCGCACGCAATATGGCCAGCGCTATTCGCCGCTCGACCAGATCACCGCCGAAAACGTTGCCAATCTGCAGCCGGCCTGGACCTATCGCACCGGCGACGTGAAAGGGCCCGACGACATCGGCGAGACGACCTATCAGGTGACGCCGCTAAAAATCGCCGACACGCTCTACATCTGCACGCCGCATAATTTCGCCATCGCCATCGATGCCGCGAGCGGCAAGGAGAAATGGCGCTTCGATCCGCAGGTCAAGCTCAACAAGGACCGCCAGCACCAGACCTGCCGCGGCGTGTCCTATTATGCCGATGCCAAGGTCGCCGCCGGCCAGCCCTGCGCCACACGCATCTACCTGCCGACATCCGACGCCCGGCTGATCGCGCTCGATGCGGCGAATGGCCAGGTCTGCCCGACTTTCGCTGAAGGCGGCACGCTGAACCTGCTCGCCAACATGCCATATCCGAAGCCGGGCTATTATTATTCGACCTCGGCGCCGCTGATCGTCGCCAACAAGATCATCGTCGGCGGCGCGGTCAACGACAATTATTCGACGCAGGAGCCGTCCGGGGTCATCCGTGCCTACGATGCCGACACCGGCGCGCTGTTGTGGAATTGGGATTCCGGCAATCCGGACCAGACGACGCCGCTGCCGCCGGACCAGACCTACACCAACAACTCACCCAACATGTGGTCGACGGCGAGCGTCGACGAGAAGCTCGGGCTGCTCTATGTGCCGCTCGGCAACAAGACGCCGGACCAACTCGGTGCCGGACGCAGCGCCAATGACGAGAAATTCTCCTCTTCGATCACCGCGCTCGATCTCAACAGCGGACAATTGCGCTGGGTGCGGCAGACCGTGCACCACGATCTCTGGGACATGGATGTGCCGGCGCAGCCGACGCTGGTCGACATCACCACGGAAAGTGGCGTGGTGCCGGCGCTGGTCGGCCCGACCAAGCAGGGCGACCTCTATGTGCTCGACCGGCGCAGCGGCGAGCCGATCGTTCCGGTCAAGGAAGTGCCGGCGCCGGGCGGCGCGATCGAAGGCGACCATACCTCGCCGACGCAGCCGGTCTCGGATCTCAGCTTCAGTCCGAAACCGCTGACCGGCGCGGATATGTGGGGCATCACCATGTTCGACCAGCTGGCCTGCCGGATCGAGCTCCGGAAGTTGCGCTATGAGGGCCGCTACACGCCGCCGTCGCTACAGGGCTCGCTGATCTACCCCGGCAATTTCGGCACCTTCAACTGGGGCGGCGTGGCAGTCGATCCGGTCCGGCAGGTGATGTTCGGCATGCCGACATACCTGGCGTTCATCTCCAAGCTGGTGCCGCGCGCCGACGTGCCGCCGCCCGGCGACACCAAGGGCAGCGAACAGGGCCTGAACCGCAATGACGGTGCGCCTTACGCAGTCATATTGAAGCCGTTCCTGTCGCCGCTCGGCATTCCCTGCCAGGCGCCGCCCTGGGGCTATGTGGCGGGTGCCGACCTTCGGACCGGAAAGATCGTCTACAAGCATCGCAACGGCACCGTCTACGACATGACGCCATTGCCGCTGCCATTCAAGGTCGGCGTGCCCGGCATTGGCGGGCCGATGATCACTGCCGGCGGCGTCGCCTTCCTCGGTGCGGCGGTCGATGACTATGTGCGCGCTTATGACCTGACGACCGGCAAACAGCTCTGGCAGGCGCGGCTGCCGGCGGGCGGGCAGTCGACACCGATGACCTACATGGTAGCCGACGGGCGCCAGTTGGTCGTCATCGTTGCCGGCGGCCACGGCTCGGTCGGTACCAAGCCGGGCGACTATGTGATGGCCTATACGCTGCCGAAATAGAGAAGTTCCTTCAGAGCCCGAGATGCCCTTTCAGGTCGGGTACCGATGCAAGTACCTCACTGGTCAGCTGCGGGCCGGCGGCTGTCTCGGCCTGCTGGACCAGCATCGTGCCGGCCTGGCTGATCTGTGCCAGCGTGAGGCCCGATGCCTTGAGTATGGCGACGCCGTTGATCAGCGCGCCGGTCTTTTCGCCGAGAGCGCCACCGAGCGCGCCCTCCAGCGAGGACAGGAGGCCACCGCCGGAAGCCGCGCCGGGAGCCATGACATCATATTGCTTGGCCAGGGCGTCGGCGCCCGGGATCTTGGCGAAGAAGCTGGACAGGGTCGTGCCTTCCGCCTCGTGTTCGAGCACCGAGAAAATCGTGCCGGCGATCTTTTCCGTCAAAGCCTGGTTGAGACCGGATTTCTGGGAGACGGTGTTGATGATGTCCTGAACGTCCATGACCTTTCCTCAGGCTTTGGTGTTTGCGGGCGGGTGCCGGTTGGCGCGGATTTTGATCAACGATCGTTTGAATGCGGTGAAGGCAGTGAACCGCAGCGCCAGCAAAGCCATAGCGGCGAGGGCGAACCCACTTGCCAGAAGCGGGGAGGGAAAGGTCATGGGCGTGTTCCTTCGTCAATCAGGCATTCTTTTCCCGCCAAATGGCCATTGTCGTTCGCCAAATGGCCCGAGTGAGGCATAGCCCGGTAACTTCTTTTTACATTGTGGTGCGTGCATTTAGCATTGCCACAAAGGACCAAAATTTAACGACAGTGGGGCTAGCGGCATCACGGCCCTCGTGCAGGGACTTATGGCAGCCTCACTCAGCCGTGACTGGACCAGGCAAGCTTCGGCTCTATGTTGCCGCGGGGGGCGCCGACGAGGAGCGCGCCATGACAACACCTGCCGAACCCGCCGTCGCCGAGCCTGTCATTACCCAGGCGATGATCGATGCCTATGACGAATACACGCATCTGACGCTCGACCGACGGCGCTTCATGGAGCAATTGACCAGGCTTGCCGGATCGGGTGCGGCAGCTGCCGCGATCGCGCCGCTGCTGGCGGCGAACTCGGCCCAGGCGGCAATCGTGGCGGAAGACGATCCGCGTCTGAAAGGCAAGGACATCAGCTATCCCGGCAGCGCCGGCGAGATGAAGGGCTATCTGGTCAGGCCGGCGGACCAGACCGGCAAGCTTGGCACGGTCATCGTGGTGCACGAGAACAGGGGTCTCAACCCGCATATTCGCGATGTGGCGCGGCGCGTGGCGCTGGAAGGGTTCGTGGCGCTTGCGCCGGACTTCATGACACCGCTCGGCGGCACACCGGACGATGAAAACAGGGCACGTGACCTGTTTTCCCAGCTCGATCCAGCACAGGTCGCCGCCAATGCCGTGGCAACTGTCGCCTACCTCAAAGGCTACAAGGACGGCAACGGCAAGGTCGGCGCTGTCGGCTTCTGCTGGGGCGGCGGCACGGTGAACATGCTGGCCGTCAACGCGCCGGACCTCGCCGCCGCCGTCGCCTATTACGGCATGCAGCCACAGGCCGAGGACGTGCCGAAGATCAAGGCCGCGCTCATGCTGCATTATGCCGGGCTCGACACCCGCACCAATGCCGGCATCGATGCCTTCAAGAAGGCACTCGACGCGGCCCATGTCGAATACTCGGTCTATGTCTATGAAGGCGCCAACCATGCCTTCAACAACGAAACGTCGGCGGCCCGCTACGACAAGAAGGCGGCTGACCTCGCCTGGGGCCGGACGATCGCTTTCCTCAAGAAGAAGCTGGCCTGATCAGTCCGGCGCCGGCTTATGGAACGCCACGCCGGCCACCACCAGGGCGATGCCAAGGCAGTCGGTGAGGCTCGGCACCTGCCGCAGCACGATGACGCCGATCAACGTTGCGGTGACCGGCAGCAATGACAGCATCAGCGCGAAGCTGGAGCGCGGCAGCCGCGACATGGCAAGCTGGTCGCAAATATAGGGAATGACCGACGAGCAGATGCCGACGCCGACCCCCGCAAGCAGCAGCGGCGGCGCCGAGAAAGCCGGCAGAGCATCGGCGAAACCGATCGGCAGAACGACGAGAAGGGCGACCGCCATGGCGGCACCCAGCCCGGCGATGCCATCGCCGGCGCCGGCGCGCGCGACGCGGTGGCCGAGCACGATGTAGCCAACGAACAGCGTGCCGTTGAGGAAGGCCCAGAACAGGCCGACGGGATCGCTCGACCATTTGACGTCGATCAGCAACAGGGTGCCGGCGACAGCGATTGCGAGGGCGGCGAGATTGCGCGGGCTTCTGAGGCCAACAAGCGCAACGCCGATGGTGCCGACGAATTCGATCGCCGCCACCAGCGAGATCGGCAGCCGGTCGAGCGCCAGGTAAAACGAGCAATTCATCACCCCAAGGCAGACCCCGAAAGCCACAAGCAACAACCGCGTCGCGCGATCGGCGCGGGCGAAGACCGCCCATGGCCGGGTCAATGGGGCAAAGACGAGTGCCGCGGTGGCGATGCGCAGCCAAGCCATGCCGAGCACGCCGACATGCGGGAACAGCAGCACCGCGAAGGCCGGCCCGAGATAGTGGAACACGGCGCTGACGCCGAACCAGAGATGCGGTGGCACCGAGTTCGCCAGGGTAAAGGCGGGGCCGGCGAGTGCCGGACTTGCTGCTGGGGCTTGCGTCCGATCTTCCATAGGATCAGTATCGCAGGCGATTTTTGCCATTGATATGGATGATGGCCGGGCATTACGCCTTTTCCCTTTCTGAAAGCAAGGAACATTGCGCTGAAACGCCTTCGAAATGAAAATTCCGATCTGGATGCGGCTGACCTGAAAATCCTGCGCTTGCTGGAAGAGGATGCACGCACCAGCACCGCTGAACTGGCCCGCTCGGTCGGCCTGTCGGCGCCGAGCGTTGCCGAGCGCATCAAGCGACTGCAGGAAAGCGGTGTGATCGAGGCCTACACGGTGCGCATCAATCCGGCCGCGCTCGGCATGAAATTGTCGGCATGGCTGCGCATTCGGCCAGTGCCGGGGCAGCTCGCCGTCGTCGCCGAGATCATCCGCGACCTGCCGGAAATCGCCCAATGCGACCGGGTCACCGGTGAAGACTGTTTCATCGCGCTGGCGCATGTCGGCTCGGTGGCTGAACTCGAACGGGTGATCGACCGCATCATTCCCTATGCGATGACCAACACGGCGATCATCCAGTCGTCGCCGGTGGCGCCGCGGTCGCCGCTCGGGGCGGTGAAGCGGCCGCCCTGATGTCAACGCGTTGCTGGCGCCGCTAGACGGTGCTCAAGCTCGCGTCGCCACATCAAGGGCGCGCAGAGGAAAGTCCGCATCAACGGCAGACAGGTCATTCACCAGCATAATGGCGGCTTCGGCTTCTGCATCAGGAACTTCGGCAGCCATGGCGGCCAACCAAACCACACGACCCGGGACTCGGGCGGCCCAGCGCGATGCACCAGACAAACCTGTCATATTGTCCTCATAGGCCATTAACGGCCTATCGTCGCAATCGCCCTCAAGGGATGTTCGCGCCATGTCACACATCGTCGCCAGGTCACGGGAGATGCTCGCGAGGTCCGTTCGCGAGGCCGCTGCCTCTTCAAGCAACGCCAGGCAGGCGTGCAGAAAGGCAAGGAGAGCCTGGTCTCCGCCACCTGGTGCCGCGACGCGACGGCGAAGCGCAGCCAGAACGACTGTCAATTCGCTAACGCCGCGTTTGCCGGAGCGCCTGCGCTGTAAGAAGTCAGGCCTGACTGATATCGCCGCCGCCCATGTCGGCAATCCTGGTTCGATTTCAGACAGCGAGCCGTTCGCCATCTCGCATCTCCATTGCGATCCGCCAGCAATCCATATCGGCAGGGAGTAGGCAATGCAATTCACCGACGCTGTAACCGTCGCGGAACGCGTTGGCGCGATGGGGAGAAGTGCACGGCGTGGCAATGACGGGCGGCGCAAATATACCAAATGCAAACCGGACGGCCGGTCTGTTTCTTCCCCCACCGTTCAGGCGTGGCCGCGTTTCATCCGCGCCTGCTTCAGGATGGCGCGCCAGCGGATCATGGCGAATGGGATCGGCTCGTTGTTGTTGGCGATGTGGAAGATCTCGTTATTGAGGTTCTTCAGCGAGCGCCAGAAATCATAGTCGGTGATGCGTGGGTCAGCCGCCAGCCTGTCCGCCTCGACCTTGATGTCGGTTTTCATGCACGTTCCCCGAACCGCTGCTGCTCCGCCGCCCGTATCGCAATTCGATGCGGACGGTTTTCCAACGCCGCGCTGAGTCGTTCAACGTCTCAATTCGGCTTGTTCACGTTAAAACCTCGGTAAGGTTAACGGCGGTTGGACCGTGGTTCAAGCCGGCTTACGACGAATACCGATCGAACGGCCGGCGCGCTCCGGCATCGGCAGGGCGGCATGGGCGGCGCGCATCGCTTCCACCCTGGCCAGGACGTCGGCGGGGAAGGGCGCTACCTTCGGGCCAGCCATGTCGACATGCAGCGACAGCGTTTCGGACGTGGCGGCAAGCCAGCCGTCGGAATGGCGGATTTCCTGATAGGCTCTCAGCCGCTTCTCGTCATGGTCGAGGAGTTGGAACGAGACCGTGACCTTGTGGTCGAGATGCAACTCCTGGACGTAGCAGACATGGACTTCCGCGGTGTAGATGGTCAGCCGCCGTTCTTTCACATAATCCGGCCCCATCCCCATCATCTCGAATGCTTCGTCGGAGCAACGATCGAAAAGCACGTTGTAATAGGCCATGTTGAGATGGCCGTTGTAGTCGATCCAGGCCTCCTCGATGTCCATGGCGCGAGAGACGAAAGGGGCGGGGATGGGCATCGGAAACTTCCTTCTCGTCATGCCGGGGTGAGCGTGGACTGGACAGAGCGTGCTTGGTGAGACTACGCATCCGTAGAAGCAGAACAAGGGTGGACGCTGGTCCATTCGCGGAGGAATCGATGGCTCTAAGCGACCTCAATCCGGTCGAGCGCAACGAAGCAGGCATTGCCGCCGTACTCGGCATCCTCAAGCAGCGGCTCGGCGAGCGATTCCAGACCGGCCAGGCGATCCGCGCCCAGCACGCGCACACAACGACCTATATCCCGACGCAGGCGCCGGACGGCGTCGCCTTTGTCGAGACGACGGAGGAGGTGCAGGAGATCGTGCGCGCATGCGCGGCGCATCGCGTGCCGGTGATCGCCTTCGGCGTCGGCTCTTCGCTGGAAGGCCACACCAATGCGCCGGGCGGCGGCATCTCGCTCGATACGTCACGTATGAACCGCATCATTGCGGTCAATCCGCAGGACCTCGACTGCACCGTCGAGCCCGGCGTGACGCGCGAGGATCTCAACCGGCATCTGCGCGACACCGGCCTGTTCTTTCCGATCGACCCGGGCGCCAACGCCTCGCTCGGCGGCATGGCGGCGACACGAGCGTCGGGCACCAACGCGGTGCGCTACGGCACGATGCGCGAAAACGTCCTGTCGCTGACGGCGGTGATGGCCGACGGGGAAGCAGTGACGACCGGCAAGCGCGCCAAGAAAAGCTCGGCCGGCTACGATCTGACGCGGCTGCTGATCGGTTCGGAAGGCACGCTTGGCATCATCACACAGCTGACTTTGAAGCTGCAGGGCATTCCACAGGCGATTTCAGGCGGCGTCTGCCCGTTTCCCAGCCTCGAGGCGGCGTGCAACGCGGTGATCGCGACCATCCAGATGGGCATTCCGGTGGCGCGCATAGAATTGGTCAACGCGCTGCAGATGCGGGCGATGAAGACCTATTCGAAGCTAGACTATCCGGAGAGCCCCTGCCTGTTCGTCGAGTTCCACGGCAGCGATGCCAGCGTCGCCGAGCAGGCCGAGACCTTCGGCATGATCGCCGAGGAAAATAGCGGCGGTCCGTTCCTGTGGACCAGCGTCGCCGAAGAGCGGACAAAATTGTGGAAGGCCAGGCACGATGCCTACTGGTCGTCGCTGACACTGCGGCCGGGCGCCAAGGGCCTGTCGACCGATGTCTGCGTGCCGATCTCGCGCTTTGCCGAATGTGTCACCGAGACCGAGACGGATATCGCCGAGATGGGCCTGATCGCCCCGATCGTCGGCCATGCCGGCGACGGCAATTTCCATGTGCTGGTGCTGATGGACGTGGACGACCCGAAGGAGATCGCATTGGCGGAAAAATTCGTTGCGCGGCTCAATATGCGCGCCATCGCCATGGACGGCACCTGCACTGGCGAGCACGGCATAGGGCAAGGCAAGATCGGCTTCCTGCGGCATGAGCTCGGCCATGGCGTCGACATCATGCGCACGATCAAGCAGGCGCTCGATCCGCTGAACATCATGAACCCGGGCAAGATATTGCCGGGAAAGGACTGACATCAGGCCGCTGCCGCGCCCCGATTTGCCTCTTTATCGACACGCTGATGCGGGTAGAGTGCCACTGACTTTACTATCAACTGTCTAGGAGTTCATGCTCGCACGCCTGTTCGTGATCTTCGGTGGGCTTCTTGTGCTGGTGCTGTGTGCGGCGCTGGTGGTGCCGTACTTTGTCGACTGGACAGGTTACCGTGCCGATTTCGAGCGCGAGGCCAGTGCCGTCCTGGGCCGCAAGGTGACCGTGCGAGGCGATGCAACGGCAAGGCTGTTGCCGTTCCCCTCGGTGACCTTTTCCAACGTCGCCGTTGCCGGTGGCCCCAACGGCCAGCCGGCGATGACCGTCGAAACCTTTTCGATGGATGCAGAACTCGCGCCATTCCTGCGCGGCGAGGTGCTGATCTTCGACATGCGGCTGGTGCGGCCGAAGGCGACGATCGACATCGCCGCCGACGGCACGGTCGACTGGACGATACGGCCGTCCTCGCCCTTCGATCCCGGCCAGATCTCCATCGAGAAGCTGACGGTGACGGAAGGACAGATCGCGCTCAGCCACGCCGCCGGCGGGCGCAGCCATCTTATTTCCGAGATCAACTCGACGATCTCGGCCAAGTCGCTGGCCGGCCCCTGGCGGCTGGACGGCTCGCTGTTGCTGGACGGGTTGCGGACCACGATCGCCGCTTCCACCGGCAAGACCGAACCGGACGGGCAAATGCGGCTCAGGCTCAAGGCCGATCCGGATGACTATCCGCTGGTCATCGAGACCGACGGCAATGTGGGCCTCGTCGAGGGCGCCGCGGTCTATTCGGGCCAGTTCAAGATATCGGGCGCAGGCCAGACTGCGGCGCGGCAGCTGGGCACCGGCGGCGAGGCGCTGAAAGTCAGCGCCGGCAAACCGGACCCGGGCTTCAGGCTGAACGGCAAGTTTTCGCTCGACCACCAGAAGCTCGGCGTCGACGAATTCCGCTTCGAGACCGGACCGCGCGACAATCCCTACACCGCCGACGGCAAGGCTGCGGTCGACCTTGGGCTGAAGCCGCATTTCTCGATCGAGGCCAATGGCGCGCAGGTGCAGTTCGACGAGGCCGTGGGGGCGGCGGCCGGCGCCGGATTGACGCTGTCCGAGCGGGTGGCGGCGCTGGAGCAGGCGCTGCTCGATCTGCCGAAGCCGACCATACCGGGCACGGTCGAGGTGAAACTGCCGGCGGTGGTGGCAGGCGATACCACCGTTCGCGACGTGCACCTGTCCGCCGAGCCAGCCGAGGGCGGCTGGGCGGTAAAATCGCTGGCCGCCACGCTGCCCGGCCGCGCCAAGCTGGAAGCCAACGGCATGGTCAGCGTCGAGGATCATTTCGGTTTCACCGGATCGCTGCTTCTGGCGGTGGCGCAGCCCTCCGGCTTTGCCGCATGGCTGTCGAAGGACGTCGACGAGGCGATCCGCCGCTTGCCGGCCGCCGGCTTCAAGGCCAAGGTGGATTTGAGCGAGAAGCACCAGGCCTTCAGCGATCTCGAACTCATCCTCGGCAAGGCGAAGTTCTCCGGCCGCATCGATTCCAGCCAGCCCGACGACACAAGGCCATCGGTGCTGATGCAACTGGAAGGTGGCGAACTCGACGTCGATGGGCTCGCCGCCTTCGCCTCGATCTTCGTCAGCGACAAGGGTGCCAACCGCTTTTCCGACCGCGACCTCGATTTCCAGATCAAGGCCGGGCCGGTCAGCGCCGGCGGGTTGACCGCCGATAGCGTCGACACCGCGCTTAGATTGCGCGACGGGTTGCTTGAGATCGATCGCCTGTCGGTCGGCGGACTTGCCGGCGCCTCGATCAGCGCCACCGGTCGAATCAAGGATTTCCCGGCGAGCCCGACCGGCAAGCTCGACGCCTCGGTGGTCGCCGTCGACCTCAAGCCGCTGATCGACGTCGCCGTCCAGCATTATCCCGACAATGCAGTGCTGAAGGGCCTGGCGGAGCGTGCTGCTGCCTATCCCGAGCTGTTCCAGGATGCGCGTATCGACGCGGTCACGAGTGCCGCAGACAATGGCGACGGTACGACCGGACTGGCAATGAGCGCACAGGGCAAGGCCGGTGGCTCGGCCTTTTCGGCGTCGTTGTCCGGCAAAGGGGCGCTCGACCGGCCTCTCGAAGCGCCGGTGACGCTGACCTTCAACGCAAGGAACGCCGACGCCACCGCGCTGCTGGCGCTTTACGGTCTGCCGGCACTGCCGCTCGGTATGCTCGGCGAGGCGACCACCGACGTCTCGGCCAAAGGCACGCTTGGCGGCGGCCTGGCGACACGCTTCAGCCTGGCCGGCAACGACTTCAAAGCTGGTTTCGACGGGACAATTGCCGACACGCCTCAAGGCGCGGCCGCCAAGGGCAAGATCAGCCTTGAAACGGCCGACATCGAGCCATGGCTGATGACGACCGGCGTCGGCCTGCCCGGCATGGGCACCGGCATGTCGACGTCGCTTGCAGCCGATGCCGATTACGGCAATGGTCTCCTGGTGCTGAGCGGCCTCAGCGGCGCCGTCAACGAAGCGGCGGTTTCCGGTGACGTAAATATCGACATCAAAGAGGGGCTGCCGCATCTTGCCGGCGCGCTGTCGCTGGACGAGCTGGACCTCGATCCGATGGCGGTGATGCTGTTCGGCGACCAGGCCTTCCTTGTCAATGACGGGGCCTGGCCGACGGCACCGTTCAGTCAGAAATCCAGTCTGCCATTTACCGCCGATCTCGATCTGACGGCGGCGTCGCTTGCCGCCGGCCCGCTTGCCACCGCCTATGACGCTGCGCTGTCGCTGCAGCTCGACCAGGAGGGCATCCGCGTTTCCGACCTCAAGGCAAAGTTCCTCGGCGGCGTGCTGAGTGGCCTGTTCGAGCTCAAGAACAATGACGGCACCGGGCTTTTCTCCGGCCAGATGAAGCTCGCCAGCGCCGATCTGGCAGCCGTGCTGCCGGAGGCCGGCATCAGCGGAAGCGGCGAGTTCACGACGGCGCTTTCGACCAGCGGCAAATCGGTCGACGCGATGGTTGCGGCGCTGTCCGGTTCCGGCACGGCAACGCTGAAGGGCATGATTATTGCCGGCTTCAATCCCGATGCCTTTGGCGCATTCATCGCCAAGGCCGATGCGATAGGGCGCGATATCGACGCGTCGAAGACCGCCGGCTTTGTGCCGCAGATCGCCGCGGCGGGCAGTTTTCCGGCGCAGGACACCGATATTGCCTTCACCATCGCCGGCGGCACGCTGAGGGCGCCGCCGGTCAAATTCGACAGCCCGGGCGCGACGCTGTCCGCCGACATCACCGCCGATCTGAACACCAGCACCGTCGATGCCAAGGGCGAGATCGCTTACCGGCCCGGCGACGAGGCGCTGGTCGGCTCCGAACCGATTTTGAATTTCAGCGTCGACGGGCCGTTCGGCGCCACCAAACGGCAGTTCGACAGCGAGCCGCTGGCACAGTTCCTGACCCAGCGTGCGCTGGAAAAGGAGCAGCAGCGGGTCGAAGCCATGCAAGCCGCACTGCTCGAGAAACAAAGGCTGCGGCGGGAGGTGCGCTACTACGCTGCGCTGCAAACCGAGCGTGAAAGAGCGGCGGAGGAACTGCGCAGACAACAGGAAGCAGCGCGGCTGAAGGCCGAGGCCGACGCCAAGGCAAAGGCCGAAGCCGAGGCTCAGGCCCAAGCCGAAGCCGAGGCGAGGGCGCAGGCTGAAGCCAAGGCGAAGGCTGAAGCGGACGCCAAGGCACAGGCGGATGCGGAGGCGAGGGCGCAGGCTGAGGCCAAAGCGAAGGCTGAAGCGGACGCCAAGGCAAAGGCCGAAGCTGAGGCGCAGGCCCAAGCCGAAGCGGAGGCCAGGGCGCAGGCTGAAGCCAAGGCGAAGGCGGATGCAGCGGCGAAGGCCGAAGCCGAGGCCAGGGCGAAAGCCGAGGCGGCTGCAAAGGCCGAAGCGGATGCCGAAGCCAAAGCCAAGGCGGCGCAACAGGCTGCCGAGGAAGCAGCGCAGGCCGAAGAACAGCAACGCCAGAGGGCGGAAGAGGCGTTGCGGATCGCCTCGGAAGAGAAGGCAAGGCTCGACGCCGAACGCAAGGCCGCGGCGGAGCGAGCGGAACGGGCGCCACCGGCCGCAAATAACGTGCCACGGCCAGTGCAGCCCCCGCCAAAGCTCAAGTTCGATCCCTCGTCGATCGACGATCTGCTAAAATCGCTGAATGGCGGGTGACGGCGCATCCCTTATGTGTCGCGTCCAGCAAGCAAGCGCTTCAGCATCGGCTCGATCCGCCCGAGTTCGTCGAGATGAGCGGCTGACAGATCGGCGAGACTGTCGTCGGCGCGCTCGGTCAGCCGCAGCAGCACGCGGCGGTGGTCCTCCTCGTCGTGGTCCCTCGCGACGAGCCCGGCTTCGCAAAGACGGTTGACCAATTCCACTGCGCTGTGATGGCGGATGCGCAGGCGCTCCGCGAGGTCGCCAATGGTCACCGGCCCTCCGCCGGGGAACCCTTTGATTGCAAGCAGGGCCTGATGCTGGCGTGGTGTCAGGCCGGCTTCCTGCGCCTGGATCTGGCTGAATTCGAGAAAGCGGCGGATCAGGTAACGAAATTCGGACAGCCTCTGGTAGTCGGCCGGCCCGATCGTTGCGCCGCGCTTTTGTGGCTTCGAAGTGTCTGCCATCGATTCCTTTCCGACAAAGCCGCAAACGGGCCTTGAACATTTATATCGTGTTACGATACAGAGCGCACCAACATGGCTCGTACCCGCCATCTTCGGTGGCACGGCCGGCGACCCATCCGCAAGTCGGCACGCCGCCAGAAAGCAAGGTCTGCAAATGAAGTCCGATCACGCCAACCCCGGCCATCTGCGCGATTTTACCACCGATGCCCGGGTGCTGCTCATTGCCAGCATAGCGGTGGTGGTTGCGACCGCGGGGTTGTTTGCCGGCATTGCCCTTTTGAAGCTGATCCGGCTTGCCACGAACATCGCCTATTTTGGCCAGTTCACGCTCGCCGACCTGAAACTGCAGGATACGCCGCTTGGCTATGCCTCGGTATTTGTTCCGGTCATCGGGGCACTGATCATCGGTGTGATGGCTCGCTTCGGAAGCGAAAAGATTCGCGGCCATGGTATTCCCGAAGCCATCGAGGCGATCCTGCTCGGACGCTCGCGGCTCGACGCCAAGGTGGCAATCCTGAAGCCGTTGTCGTCGGCGGTCTCGATCGGTACCGGCGGGCCATTCGGCGCGGAAGGGCCGATCATCATGACCGGCGGCGCCATCGGTTCGCTGATAGCGCAGATGCTGCCGGTCAGCGACAATGAACGCAAGGCGCTGCTGGTGGCGGGTGCGGCGGCCGGCATGACCACCGTGTTCGGAACGCCGATCGCCGCCATCATGCTTGCGGTGGAATTGCTGCTCTTCGAATGGACGCCGCGCAGCTTCATTCCTGTGGCGGTCGCCGCCATCATTGCCGAGGTCGAGCGCACCATGCTGCATCTGCCGGGGCCGATCTTCCCGTTTCAGGGCGGCATGGAGGTTTCATTTACCGGCCTTGCCGGCTGGGTGCTGGTCGGCATGGCAGCCGGGCTGCTATCAGGGTTGCTGACCCAGATGGTCTATGCCTGCGAGGACGGTTTCCAGAAGCTGCCCATCCACTGGATGTGGTGGCCGATGCTCGGCGGCCTGGTGGTCGGCATTGGCGGGCTGATCGAGCCGCAGGCGCTCGGCGTCGGCTATGACAATATCGCCGACATGCTGGATGGCCGCACGATAGCGACCGCCGCGCTCACCCTGTTGGTGGTGAAGGCGATCATCTGGTCGGTCGCACTCGGCTCGGGAACGTCGGGAGGTGTGCTGGCGCCGCTGCTGATCATGGGCGGGGCGATGGGCGCGGTCCTCGCCGGCTTCCTGCCGGCCGCGGATCCGGGCTTCTGGGCGCTGCTGGCGATGGCGGCGACGATGGGCGGCACCATGCGTGCGCCGCTGACCGCCACCTTCTTTGCGGTCGAACTGACCGGCAACACCCATGTCCTGGTGCCGCTGATCACGGCAACTGCCACGGCGCATGCGGTGACCGTGCTGTTGATGAAGCGTTCGATCCTCACCGAAAAAATCGCAAGGCGAGGGCATCACATGGTTCGCGAATACCGTGTCGATCCGTTCGCCCTGACCAGGGTGCGCGAGGTGATGACCAGCGAGGTCGAAAGCGTGCCGGCGACGATGACGCTGCATGGCGCGGCAGCGTTCCTGACGGCGCCCGAGACACGGCATCCGAGCTTTCCGGTCGTCGATGAAGAGGGCCACGTGCTCGGCGTCATCGACCCGCCGGCGATCCTGCGCTGGAGACGCGCCGGCAAGCACCGCACGACGACGCTTGGCGAACTGCTGGCCGGCAGCAAGGTCACGCTGGCCTATCCGGATGAGTATCTCGAGGGCCTCTCCGACAAGCTGCTGATGGCGAACGTGTCCCATTTGCCGGTCGTCACGCGAGAAAATGCCCGGCTGGTGGGCTATGTCGGCTGGAAGGACCTGATGCGCGTCAGATCGAAGAAACAGGCCGAAGAACGCGACCGCTCGGCTTTGCTGGGCTTCCGTATCCGGCGCAGGAAACAGGATAGCGTTGCCTGAAGGCTACAACTTGCCGCGCTTGGCCCAATCCAGCACATAGAGCCGGAGCGCCGAGGAGAGATTGGCATCCCGCGGGCGGCTCTCGTCGATTTCGGCGACAAGGGCGGCGAGCGTCAGTTTTCGCACGGCCGCGATGGCGCCCAGGTCGTCGTAAAAAGGCTTTTCGAGCGAATAGCTGGTGCGGTGGCCGCGAATGGTGACCGAGCGCTTTTCCACCGGGCTCACGAGACGATCCTACTCACACTTCAAGCATCGGATTTGTCCGAATCGCCCGAATTTTCGCGGCGATGGCCGGCGACGAATTTATCGGCCTTGTCGGCGATCAGGCGGTCGCGATCCCGGCTGGGTTTGGAACGGCCATGCAGCGCCCGGTTCTGTTCGGCCAGGCGCTCCTTCTCGGCTCGCGCCTTCTGCTTGCGTGCCTGACGGAGATTGACGATCTCGGCCATGTCACGCCGCCCGTCGGGTCACTTCTTGCGGAAGGCGTCAAGCGACACCACGTCGGCGCCCTTGGCGCCGGCGTCGGCCGCGGCAGGCTTCTTTTCCGCCTCGGCGGTTTTCTTCTTCGTCTCGGGCTTTTTCTCGGCGACGATGGCCAGCGGTTCGGGAGCAGGCTTGGCCTTTGTCTCCTGTTCCGCCGGGGTATCGGTCTTGACGTCGAATTCGAGCTCGAAGTTGACGGACGGGTCGTAAAAGCCGCGTACGGCCGAGAACGGGATTTCCAGTTTCTCCGGCACGTCGGAAAACGACAGCCCGACTTCGAAACCGGTGTCGCTCACCTTCAGGTCCCAATACTGGAACTGGATGACGATGGTCATCTGTTCGGGATAGCGCTCGCGCAGCCGCGACGACACGCGCACGCCCGGCGCGCCGGTGAGAAAGGTGATGAAGAAATGATGGTTGCCCGGGAGACCGGTGCGCGCGACCTCGGCCAGGACCTTGCGCATGACGCCGCGCAACGCCTCCTGGGCCAGAATGTCGTAGCGGATGTGGTCGTCGGCCATGTGGCTGTCGGGTTCCGTTGAATCGTCCTGATAGCTGTAATCAAGCTTGAGCGCGGCGTAAACCGGATATAGATCGCCGGCGTGCGGAAGCGAAGCCCATTGGCGACGATTTGATCGTCAAACGGCTTTGATCGTCAAGCGCTGGCGAACGCGCCTTGTTTGCTTGCCCGGGCCACAGGCTGCCGCTTGCCGAAGGCGCGCAGGAAGGTGCGCACGCCATTTGTCGCCGACTGCACCACCTCGTCCTCGGTCGGTGTGCCGCCGAGCATGAACGTCGTCTGCAACTCGGCATTGGCAAGCGCCATGAACTGGCGCGCTGCGACATCGGGATCGTCGATACCAAGGAAGCCCGCATGAGCGAGGCGGGCGAAGCGGGCGGCGATCGCTGGCCATGTCCTGCCCGGTCCTTCTTCGCGCCATTCGGCGAACAACTCGGGATAGCGCCCGCCCTCGGTCTGGATCAGCTTGCGCAGGAATTTGCCGTCGCGGTTGCAGATGCAGTTGTGGTTCATCCGCACAGCAAAGGCGATGAGGTCGGCCTCGAGATCCTTCGGCTGATCGGGAAAAGTGGAAATCGTGGCAAAGATGCCGGCATTGCAACGTTCGGTGAGGTCGCGGACGATGGCAACGAAGAGTTTTTCCTTGTCGCCGTGATGATTGTAGATGGTCTGGCGGGAGACGCCGGCCTCGGCGGCAATCATGTCGATATTGGCACCGGCAAAGCTTTCGCGGCAGAAGACCGAGGCGGCGGCATCGACAATCGACATGCGCTTGGCCTCGTGGCCTCGCGGCGGGAAAATGTCAGGAGAGACGTTGGCCTTCATGCAAAACTATATAGAGGTGGTTGACGAATTAGACAAGCCTGTCTAAATTTGTGGACTTGCACGAAGGGGGTTTCGTTCCGCAGAAGAGTCGGAACTCCACGGGATGGAACGTCCTAGGGTTACACGCCGGTCCTCGGCGGCAACCAGAATTCGAAAGAGCCTGCTATCATGAACGCCAAATTCCTCCGCATTGCGGTCGTGCTCGGCCTATTGTCCGCGATCGGCCCGTTTGCCATCGACATGTATCTTCCGGCCCTGCCTTCAATCGGTGAGGATCTGCATGCTGGCACTGCCGCGGTGCAGATGAGCCTGCTGATCTTCTTTCTTTCCATGGGCTTCGGCCAGATCGTCGTCGGACCGATCTCCGACATGGTCGGCCGCAAGCTGCCACTCTACGGCGGTCTGGCGCTGTTCATGGTCGGCGGCGTCGGCTCGGCGCTGGCTCCCTCGATCGAATGGCTGATCGCCTTCCGCTTCCTGCAAGGGCTCGGCGCCAGCGCCGGCATGGCCGTGCCGCGCGCGATCGTGCGCGATCTGCATACCGGCACCGAGGCCGCCAAGCTGATGTCGCTGCTGATGCTTGTGTTTTCGGTGTCGCCGATCCTGGCACCGCTGACCGGTAGCCAGATCATCGAGAATTTCGGCTGGCGCGCCGTGTTCTGGACGGTGACGGGCGCGGCCGTGCTCGCCACCATCCTGCTGGCGACCTCGCTCAAGGAGACACGGCCGGTCGAGGAGCGCGCCGGGTCGTCCTTCGGGACGGCACTTTCCGGCTACCGCTTCCTGATGGGCGACCGCAACTTCCTTGGCCTGACGGCCATCGCCGGCTTCGGCATTGCGAGCTTCTTCGTCTATCTGTCGAGCTCGTCCTTCATCCTGATCGACCATTATGGCCTGTCGCCTTCGGTCTACAGCGTGTTCTTCTCGATCAATGCGGTTGCCTTTATCGGCATGTCGCAGCTGACCGGGTTGCTGTCGGAGCGGTTCGGGCTGCAGCGCGTGGTGCGCGTCGCGGTGACCGGCTATGCGACGACGATGGTGGTGCTGTTCGCGGTGATGGCATCGGGTGTCGACCGGCTCGACGTGATGGCGGCGCTGCTGTTCATCGGCTACGGCTTTCTCGGCCTGGTCATCCCGACGACGTCGGTGCTGGCCATGGAAGAGCATGGCGAGATCGCCGGTACCGCGTCGGCGCTGATGGGCACGCTGCACTTCGCCATCGGCGCGGTCGCCATGGGCGTCGCCGGCGTGTTTTTCGACGGCACGCCGCTGCCGATGGTGGCGGGCATCACGCTCTGCGCGGCGATCTCCTTCACACTGGCCAAAATAACGCTCGGCCGCAGCCGGGACGTCGCGGAAGCGCCGGCGGAGTAAACTTCGCCTATCGAGACAAAAAGGCCGGGCGATGTTCCCGGCCTTTTCACGTTTGCCGTCCCGGTTCAAAGCAGTCTATGCCTATATGACGGGTTCAGGACATGCAGCTTCGACATCTCAAAACCTTCGTGGCGGTCGCCACCACCTTGAACATCACACGCGCCTCCGAGCGGGTTCATCTTGCCCAATCGAGCGTGACCGAACAGATCCAGGCGCTGGAAAGCGATCTGGGCACGTCGCTGTTCGACAGATCTCGGCGTGGCTTGAAGCTGACGGCGGCGGGACAGCGTCTGCTGGACTACGCAAACGATCTCCTCGACCTCGCGGACGAAGCCCGTTCCGCTGTCGCCGACGCGAGCGGCACGGTTGCCGGTCGCCTGACTGTCGGCGGCCTGGAGACGCTTTGCTCGACACGCTTGCCAGCTCTGCTGGCGGAATTCCATCGGCGCCATCCCGATGTGGAACTGAACCTCAGGGCGGACGATAGCAGTGGGTTGCGTGCCGGCGTGACAAGCGGGGCGCTGGACGTATCTTTCCATTTCGGAGCCGTCCCGGCGGCGGCGCCGGAGCTGCGAAGCGAGCAAGTGGCATTAGAAGAGCTCGTCACCATAATGCCGGCAAATCACCGGTTGGCCGGATATTCTGCCATAACGCCCGACGATCTGGCTGACGAGGCCTTCCTCGTGACCCAGCCCGGTTGCGTCTATAGGCGGATGTTCGACGAAACGTTTGCCGCAACATTGCCTGACCGTCCAAAACTCGTCGGCGAGTTCGCCAGCATGGGCGCGATACGGAGCCTTGTTGAAGGCGGTCTTGGATGCGCGCTGGTCCCGCGTCTCGTGGCTTCCGCGGCTGACGCCAATATCGTCGTGCTGCCCTGGGTCGGAAGCAGCCCGGTGACGCCGGTCACCATGGTATGGCGCCACCGGCGCATTCAAGCGCCGGTGCTGCGGCTGTTCCTTACAATGGTCCGCGAAATTTTGGCCATCGCTAGACCAGCCGCTGGCCACCATCGACATGAAGCACGGTTCCGGTGATGAAGCCGTTGTGCATGAGGGACGTGATGGCTTGGGCAATGTCGGCTGCCTGGCCGATCCGGCCGACGAGCAGACGCTTTGCCATGGCGTCCAGCGCGGCTGTCTTTCCGCTGCCGACGACGGCATCCCAAATCGGCGTGTCGACCCAGCCGGGCGAAACGACGTTGACGCGGATCGGCGCCAGTTCGACGGCAAGCGCGTAGGCGAGTGAGCCAAGTGCCCCATTAACGGCTGCCACCACCGAGCCTTTCGCCGCCGGACGATAGGCGGCGATGCCCGAGGTCAGCGTGATCGATCCACTAGGCGTCAGACGAGGCGCGCCATGTTTGGCAAGAAGAAGCGGCCCGACGACTTTGGAATCCATCACTTTCCGCGCCACCGAGATATCCATCTCGGGAAGCAACACATAGACGCCGGTAACGTCGGCGGCGGTCGAGACGATGTGGTCGAGCGTGCCGACATCCTGGAACAGGCGCTGGACCTCGTCCTCGCTTGTGACGTCGGCTGCGATCGTCCTCAGCCTTTCCGGGTGAGGCAAGCGCTGCCGTGCGGCCGACAACCGGTCCGCGGAGCGGCCGACGATCGTAACCTCGGCGCCGGCGGCAAGCTGCTGTTCGGCAAGCGACAGCCCCATACCGGAACTGCCGCCAACGATCAGGATGCGTTCGTGTTTTGGTGTGGTTTCCTGGTTCATCTTATCTCTCCATGAGGCAGCTCGCCGGGCATGACCACACGCGGCGAGAAACTGAGGCCTTGTCCCGCAAAGGCGTGGAAGAAGGGAAACGGGAAGAAACGAATACTGCCATCGGAGGTTCCGATGATGGGAGGCCCTTGGGCTTTCGCCTCAGCCTGAGACGCCTCAGCCTGAGACGTTGACGATGCGCGATTTTCTGTGTAGCAGCGATCATCATGAAGATCGCAATGGTTCTTGCAGTGGTAGGAAAGCGCACGGGCAGGATGGTGTAACCATCCGGCGACAGCCACCCGTGCGCGACAAACAGGCTCCCGACGGGGCCTTTTTTTATGCCCGAAATTCTTCTTACGCCCGATTTCGGCGATGCCCCGTCAGCCCATCCTCATCACGCTACGGGACAGAACCATGACAAGCGATAATTCCATTCAGCATACGAGCAACCGCATGACAGGAGCGGAGATCGTTCTCCGCGCACTCAAAGACAATGGTGTGGAGCATATTTTCGGCTATCCCGGCGCGGCCATATTGCCGATCTACGACGAGATATTCCAGCAGGACGACATCAAGCATATCCTCGTGCGCCACGAACAGGGCGCCGGCCATGCCGCGGAGGGTTATGCCCGGTCCACGGGCAAGGTCGGCGTGATGCTGGTCACATCAGGCCCAGGCACGACGAATGCCGTGACGCCCCTGCAGGACGCGCTGATGGATTCAGTGCCGATCGTCTGTCTGTCCGGACAAGTGCCGACAACATTGATCGGCTCCGATGCCTTTCAGGAATGTGACACGATTGGCATCACGCGATCCTGCACCAAGCACAACTCTTTGGTCAAAGACGTCAATGACCTGGCGTCAGCAATCCATACGGCGTTCCACATCGCCCGGTCGGGGCGACCGGGGCCTGTTCTCGTCGACATGCCAAAGGACGTTCTGTTTGCGTCCGGCGTGTACACCCCGCCATCGGGTGTTGCTGCGCTGAAAAATTATCGACCGAAGCTGCAGGGTGATATCGGCAAGATCGGCCAGGCGATAGCACTGATGGCCAATGCCAGCCGTCCCGTTATTTATGCCGGCGGCGGCATCGTCAATTCCGGCCCGGAAGCATCGAGATTGCTGCGGGAGCTGGTTCAACTGACCGACTTTCCGATCACCTCGACGCTGATGGGCCTTGGAGCTTACCCCGCCTCCGGCAAGAACTGGCTCAAAATGGTCGGTCTGCATGGTTCCTATGAGGCGAACATGGCGATGCACGATTGCGACGTCATGATCTGTATCGGCGCGCGCTTCGATGACCGCGTGACCTCGCGTGTGGACGCTTTTTCGCCGAACTCCAGCAAGATCCATATCGATATAGATCCGTCCTCGATCAACAAGAACGTCCACGTCGATATCGGCATACAAGGCGATGTCGGCAATGTTCTGGATGACATGGTTCGTCTATGGCGCGCATTGCCTCAGAAACCGGATGGAGGCCGCCTCCAGGACTGGTGGAGAAGGATCGTCGGCTGGCGCGCACGCAATTCATTCTCCTACGAGATGAACAAGGACGTGATCATGCCGCAATATGCGGTGCAGCGTCTCTACGCGCTGACGAAGGATCGCGACACATACATCACCACTGAAGTGGGCCAGCATCAGATGTGGGCGGGCCAATTCTACGGCTTCGAAAGGCCGAACCGCTGGATGAGTTCCGGCGGCCTCGGGACTATGGGCTACGGCCTGCCGGCGGCGCTGGGCGTGCAGATCGCACATCCGGACAGCCTCGTCATCGATATCGCCGGCGACGCATCGGTTCAGATGACCATGAAAGAGATGTCGACGGCAGTCCAGTACGACGCGCCGATCAAGGTCTTCATCCTGAACAACGGATATATGGGCATGGTTCGCCAGTGGCAGCAAATTCTTCACGGCAACCGCCTCGCGCATTCCTATTCCGAGGCCTTGCCCGATTTTGTCAAATTGGCCGAGGCGTTCGGAGCGGTCGGCCTGCGCTGCGACAAACCAGCCGACCTTGATGATGCGATCCAGGAAATGATCGATGTGGACCGGCCGGTGCTCCTTGACTGTCGTGTTGCCAAGCTCGCCAATTGTTTTCCGATGATCAGGACGGGCAGGGCGCACAATGAGATGCTTCTGTCACATGAGGCTGCCGACGAGACCTTTGGCAGCGCGATCGAAACGATCAGCCAGGGACTGGTATGAACGCCGCGGCGCCAGGGCGTATCAGGGCGTAAAAAGCCCAGGCCCGCAGCTGCACATACCGGGCGAGCCTGCGGCTGCGCATATCAAAAAGGGGGAGAAATGGAGGTTTCTGTTGCCAGGTACCTCCGAACCCCGCCTAGAAGTGCGAACCACTAGGGCTTGAATTGAAGCTATCGCACCGCTTACGCGGCGAGACGTGCTTCCGCATAGTTGTCGTTGGCAACTATAAGTTTAGCCCGATAACGGTGGTACAATGCCGGGCAAAAGTACGATCTTTACACCTTCGTCGATCCTATTTCGCCCCCAGCAAAAGCCGCTCCTGAGCAGCGGTTTTTGGTGGAGGCGCCGGGTACCGCCCCCGGGTCCGAACGGCTTATTTCATCGCCTGTTTATCGCCATAGTCGGTCGAGCCGACGAAGCGAATATAGGGACTGGCGGTGGAAAATGAAAGGCCGGAATGCCACTTTCGTCCGTGCCAAAGTGGATCATCAAGGGGTTGACTTGCAGCCGGTCTCAACCGAAGCTTTGTGGCGGTGAGGAGACCTAGCGCATACTTGCGGCAGCGCGCCACAATCCTCACTGACCGGATCCCGTGGCGCCGACGAGGGGAAATTCGATGGCCGATTATCTCGCAGACGTAAAGAAATATGATGCGGCGGCGGATGCCGACGCGGTCGCCAAGATCGTCAAGCATCTGGGCATCGCGCTCAGGAACCGCGATTCCTCGCTGGTGTCCTGCACCGACCCGGAGGAACTGAAGCGCGTCAGGAACAGCTGGGTCGCCGGCAAGCTCGGCGTCACCGACGGTGCCAAGGCGGATGCAGCTATCGAAAAGACCTGCAAGGCTATGGCGGCCGACAACAGCAAGAGCCGGGTGACATTCTATTACCTCGTCGCCAAGGATCTGGGCATGCTCGGCTCGCTCTGAGCAACCTCGCCGCCGGTGCTGGTGAGGCTTCTGCTGGAATCGTCTCGCTTTGCTGTGTTCGGCCGACGGTCATTCGGCTATGATGGCTGACAACCCGAATCGGACCGGAGCCGATGCGCCAGTATCTCGACCTTCTGAAGCATGTGCTGGAAAACGGCGCCGATCGCGGCGACCGCACCGGCACCGGAACGCGCTCGGTATTCGGCTACCAGATGCGCTTCGACCTGGCCCGCGGCTTTCCGGTCACCACCACCAAGAAGCTGCACCTGAAGTCGATTATCCACGAGCTTTTGTGGTTCCTGGCCGGCGACACCAACATCAAATATCTCAACGATCACGGCGTCTCGATCTGGGATGAGTGGGCCGACGAGAACGGCGATCTCGGCCCGGTCTATGGCAAACAATGGCGGTCGTGGCCGGACGGCCATGGCGGCGCCATCGACCAGATTGCGAATCTTCTGAAGGAGATACGCAGAAATCCTAATTCGCGGCGGCTGATCGTTTCGGCGTGGAACCCGGCCGAGGTGGAGGCCATGGCCTTGCCGCCCTGCCACTGCCTGTTCCAGTTCTATGTTTCGGAAGGCAAGCTTTCCTGCCAGCTCTACCAGCGTTCGGGCGATATCTTTCTCGGTGTGCCGTTCAACATCGCTTCCTATGCGTTGCTGACGCTGATGGTGGCGCAGGTGACCGGATTGAAACCCGGCGATTTCATCCACACGCTCGGCGACGCGCATCTTTACTCGAACCATTTCGAGCAGGCGCGCGAACAATTGCGGCGCACGCCCAAGGCGTTGCCGACGCTGTGGATCAATCCCGAGGTGAAGGATCTCTTTGCCTTCCGCTTCGAGGATTTCCGGCTCGAGAATTATTTCGCCGACGCGACGATCAAGGCGCCGATCGCGGTCTAGCACCATACCTGACCATCCATATCGAAATTGCCTACTGCGGCTGCGCCCTCGGCCTTGTCAGCATCAATCTCGATCGGCCGACGTCGACCTCACGCCCAATCCCGGGTCGCTGATTTCATGTGAATATTTCCTTCGGCTTCGACGCCGCTGTATCCAACGACGATTATCGCAGGCCGGGAAAACCTCGGTTCAGAATGCCGTCGCCGGTAAAGAGCCTTTCCTTGTTATGTTCACATGGATATATCGATGGACGGCTTCGGGCGTTCCGAGACGAGGAGAGTTTCATGCTGGCGCGCAAAGGTTCGACGACGATTGCCATCGCGGGTCTCGCCGCCATCCTGATGGCCGCGGTGCCGGCGGCCCATGCCGATGACAAGGTGGTCGTGTTTGCCGCGGCGAGCCTGAAGGATGGGCTCGATGGCGTCAACAAGGCCTGCGAGGCCGATGTCGGCGAGGCGGCGACCATTTCCTACGCGGCGAGCTCGGCGCTGGCCAGGCAGATTGAAAGCGGCGCGCCAGCAGACCTGTTCATCTCGGCCGATCTCGACTGGATGAAATATCTTGCCGACAGGAAGCTGACCAAGCCCGAAACCCAAGTGAAATTGCTCGGTAACCAGATCGTGCTGATTGCTCCGCGGGATTCCAAGGTCGAGACCAGGATCGAAAAGGGGTTCGATCTTGCCGGGCAGGTCGGTAACGGCAAACTTGCCATGGGTGATGTCAAGGCGGTGCCAGCCGGCAAATACGGCAAGGCGGCGCTCGAATCGCTCGGTGTCTGGTCTTCCGTCGAAGGCAAGGTGGCGCAGGCCGAGAATGTGCGCGCCGCCCTAAAGCTGGTGTCGACCGGCGAGGCAGCACTCGGCATCGTCTATGCCACGGATGCGCATGCGGAGCCCGGCGTCAAGGTGATCGGCACTTTCCCCGCGGGTACCCATCCGCCGATCATCTATCCAGTCGCCCAGCTTGCGGATTCGAAGAGCAGGGATACCCCGGCGTTCCTGAAATGCCTGCAATCCGCCAAGGCTGGCGAACTCTTCAAGGCGCAAGGTTTTACAATCCTCGCGCCGAGCAACTGACGTACGGCACCGCACATGAACTGGCTGCTGGATCTCGCTCCCGACGAATGGAATGCGGTCCGGCTGTCGATCAAGGTGGCGACCGTGGCGATGATTGCCAGCCTGCCGCCGGGCATTCTGATCGCTCTTGTGCTTGCCCGCGGCCAGTTCTGGGGCAAGACGCTGCTCAATGGTCTGGTGCATCTGCCGCTGATCCTGCCGCCGGTGGTGACCGGCTATTTGCTGCTTTTGACTTTCGGCAAGCGTGGTCCGGCCGGCGCTTTCCTGGCCGAACATTTCGGCATCGTTTTTTCCTTCCGCTGGACTGGCGCCGCGCTCGCCTGCGGCGTGATGGGCTTTCCGCTGATGGTGCGGGCCATCCGGCTGTCGATCGAGGCCGTCGACCGCAAAATCGAGGCGGCCGCCGGCACGCTCGGCGCCAATCCGCTATGGGTATTTGGCACGATCACGCTGCCGCTGATCCTGCCCGGGCTGATCGCCGGTGCGATCCTCTCCTTCGCCAAGGCGATGGGCGAATTCGGCGCGACGATCACCTTTGTCTCCAACATTCCGAACGAGACGCAGACGCTACCGTCGGCGATCTACACTTTCACGCAGGTTCCCGGCGGCGACGCCGGCGCGCTCAGGCTGACGCTGATCTCGATCGTCATCTCGATGGCGGCACTTGTTGCCTCGGAAGTGCTGGCGCGGCGCGTCGGCCGGCGGATGGACATCGAATGACGGTTCAGGTCGACATCAGCCACCGGCTTGGCGGTTTCACCGTCAATGCCCGCTTCGAAAGCGCCGGGCGGCTGACTGCGCTGTTCGGGCCTTCCGGCTCCGGAAAGACGACGCTGATCAATTTGATTGCCGGGCTGATCCGCCCCGACAAAGGTCGTATCGCGGCCGAGGGCCGCGTGCTGGTCGATAGCGATGCCGGTCTGTTCGTGCCGAAGCACAAACGGCGGATCGGCATGGTGTTCCAGGATGCGCGGCTGTTTCCGCATATGAGCGTGGCGAGCAATCTGCGCTATGGCCGCTGGTTCACGCCGGCTGCTGAGCGTTACGCGGATATCGATGGCGTGGTCGAACTGCTCGGGATCGGCCATTTGCTCGACCGGCGGCCGGCAAAACTCTCCGGTGGCGAGAAGCAGCGTGTGGCAATCGGCAGGGCGCTGCTTGCCAGTCCGAAATTGCTGCTGATGGACGAGCCGCTGGCTTCGCTCGACGAGGGGCGCAAGGCCGAGATCTTGCCTTATATCGAGCGGCTGCGCGACGAGACGAAAATCCCGATCGTCTATGTCAGCCACTCGATCGCCGAAGTGGCGCGGCTGGCGAGCGACGTCGTGGTGCTGATGCAAGGAAAGGTCGCCGCTTCCGGTCCGACCGGAGCGATCATGCAGCGTCTGGATCTATTGCCGGCCGAAGAGCGCGGCGAGGGCGGTGCCGTGCTGGATACCGCGGTTCTGCGCCACGACGAAGCCTTTGGCATGACGGTGCTAGGCTCATCGGCGGGCGAGATCCGGGTGCCGCTTCTGGCAACGCCAGTCGGTGCGCCGGTGCGCGTCCGCATCCGTGCCCGCGACGTGATGATCGCCACCGAGCAGCCGGTTGGCCTCAGCGCGCTCAACATATTGCCGGGCACGATCGTGGCGATAGAGCCGGGCGAAGGGCCTACGGTCGAGATTGGCCTCGACTGCAATGGCGCAACCGTGCTTGCCCGCATCACCGAACAGTCGCGGCAGACACTGGGGCTTCGGTTTGGTCGACAGGTCTTCGCCGTGGTCAAGACGGTGAGCTTCGACCGGGCGAATACCGGCGCCGGACTGCCCGCCGAGGCGGATGAGTGAACGGCCGATGATTCGCTATATCGTTTTGGAATAGCGGTATCGCTGCAGAACTTGTAGAATAGCGTGACCGCGGAGGAGCAAATGCCGTCGCTGAGTTTGCGGATAAATCTCGATCCAGATGGCCGCATCGGACCGGGCAAGATCGAGCTTCTGGAACAGATCGCCGCCTTCGGCTCGATTTCGGCCGCGGCACGCGGCATGGAGATGTCCTACAAGCACGCCTGGGATCTGGTCGAAGACATGAACCGCGTGTTCGGCAAGCCGCTGGTTGCGGCACAGACGGGCGGCAAAAAAGGCGGTGGCGCCCAGTTGACGTCGGTCGGGCTTGCTGTGGTCAGCCGCTTCCGCGCGATCGAGCGGGCTGCGTCTTCAGCAGCGGCGGCGCATATGGAGGCGCTGCAGGCCGAGATCGACGCAGCGTGACGCCGGCGGAATTCATGCCGCGTGTGATCCCTGTTACTTCTTTGGCTCGCCCGGCTTGCGCAGCAGATAGGTGTCCATGATCCAGCCTTTTTTCCGGCGGGCCTGCTCACGGGTGCTCACGATCTTGTCGCCGACGTCGCCAATCCGGCCCGAGATGACGATCTCGTCGGGCGTCCCGAGATAGGCGCCCCAGTGGACGGTGACGTCGTTGTCGTCCAGCGTGTTGAAGGCGCATTTGCCGTCCAGCATGACGATGGTGCTGCCGGCGTTTTCGGGCAGACCTTCCTCGGCGAGCCGGCGGCCGGTGGTGATCAAAATGGCGTCGCCGATCCGGTTCAATGCCATTTTGTGGCTGGCTGCGAGTGCCTGGATGGCGGTGATGCCAGGGATGACCTCCAGCTCGAACGCTACATTGCCTCTGAGGCGCACGCGCTCGAGGATGCGCAGCGCACTGTCGTAGAGCGACGGATCGCCCCAGATCAGGAAGGCGCCGCAGCCATCTTCAGGGAGTTCGTCGCGGATCAGGCCTTCGTAGATCGCGGCGATCGCCTCGTGCCAGTCGTCGACGGTCGAGCGGTAGGAAGGCGCCGGCTCGGCGCGCACCGGCACCTCGAATTCGACACGGCGCGAGTTCGGATTAATGACGAAGCGGTCGCAGATCTGGCGGCGCAATTCGGCGAGATCGTTCTTCTTGGCGCCCTTGTCGGGAATGAACAGCACGTCGGCCCGATTGAGACCGTTAATGGCCTGGACCGTCATGTGCTCCGGATTGCCGGCGCCGATGCCGATGACGAGAAGCTTGCGCATGGGCGAACTCCTGCCCGATCGGGACCGGCGTGTCTAGACCGACACGACATGCCGGCAGGCGCCGGCACATTTGCCGAAAGGCTTTGAAACGCCACATTGAACAGCTAGAGTCATGTTGGCATTCTCGCCGGGGGAGTTTCCATGTTCCGTTACGTCCTGACCGCAGCCTTGGCGCTCTCGGCTACGCCTGCGCTCGCCAATGATTCGGTGGCCGAACTCGGCACTGGTGGGCTGATCCTTTCGCGCAGCGATGCGGTGGCGATGGAAAGCGAGGATCTCTACATCTCGCCGGAAAAAGTGATGGTCGATTACGTCTTCCGCAACAACACCGACAAGGATGTCGATGCGATCGTCGCCTTTCCGATGCCCGACATCGAAGGCGACCCCGAAGAAATACCGGCGATTCCGGAGGCACAGAGCGACAATTTCCTCGGCTTCGAAGTGACGATCGACGGGGTACCGGCAAAGCCGCAGCTCGAGCAGAAGGTGTTCGCGCTCGGCATCGACATCGGCGCTGACCTGAAGGCGCAGGGCGTGCCGTTCTATCCGTTCGGCGATGCGGCCAAGGCAGCGCTGGCAAAGCTGCCGCAAGCGGTCGCCGACGACTGGGTCAACCGCGGCATCATCATCGAGGACACTGCCGACGACGGTTCGGGCATGAAGACCGTCTATACGCCGTTCTGGCAATTGCGCTCGACCTATTGGTGGCGCTCGACGTTTCCGGCCAACAAGGCGGTCCATGTCTCGCATCGCTACAAGCCGAGCGTCGGCGGCACCTCCTCGGTCAGCTTCTTCTATGACGGCCAGTTCCAGGGTCAGTATGCCGCCTACAAGACACGCTACTGCATGGACGATGCCTTCGAGAATGCCGTGCGCAAGGCAGCCAAGGACGATCCCGACGGCTACCCCAAATATTTCGAGAACCGCATCGCCTATATCCTGACCACGGGCGGCAACTGGGCGTCGGGAAACATCGGCAGTTTCAAGCTGACCGTCGACAAGGGCGATGCGAAGAACCTGGTCTCGTTTTGCGGCGAAAACGTCAGGAAGATCGGACCGACGACGTTCGAGATGAAGGCGCAGAACTTCTACCCCGAGCACGACATCGACATATTGCTGCTGGAGCCATCCGATGGCGGAAACGGCGGCTGATGGACCTCGCGATTTATGTCGCCATCGCCGAGAACGGCGTGATCGGGCGCGAGGGTGGGTTGCCGTGGCGGCTGTCCACCGATCTCAAGCGGTTCAAAGCCGATACGATGGGCAAGCCCATCATCATGGGCCGCAAGACCTATGAAGGCATCGGCCGCCCATTGCCGGGCAGGCTCAACATCGTGGTGACACGAGACAGGGCATGGCGCGCCGAGGGCGTCGAAGTCGCGTACTCGATCGAGGACGCAATCGCGCTGGCGACGGTGCGCGGGCGCTGCATGGCCGGCGCCGACGAGATCTGCGTCATCGGCGGCGGCGAGATCTACGCTCAGGCGCTGCCGTTGGCCGATCGGCTGCACGTGACCCATGTTCTGGCCGCGGTCGACGGCGATGCCCATTTCCCGCCGATCGATCCGGCGCTGTGGCGGATCGTCCGCTCGCAGGAGGTGGAGGCTGGCGAAAAGGACAGCCATGCGACACGCTATTCGGTTTACGAGCGGCGCCGCGACGTGCATTGAAGGCGACAAAGGTGTCCCGACAGGTCTAGATGGACCCAAAAGGCGGACAGTGGCGGCAGCCGATCGCGTTGAAAGCGTGCCGTTGCATCCCTATTAAAGAATAATATTGGATTTTGCGCCGGTGAGCCGGCGCTTGAGGGAATTCCAAGCGAAAGGACATTCATGCCCTGGAACGACAAGAGCGGCGGCGGCGGCCCGTGGGGCGGCGGCAACAATCAGGGGCCTTGGGGTCAGGGACCAAAAGGACCCAGCGGCCCGCAGGGCTCGCCTCCCGATCTCGAGGATATCATCCGGCGCGGGCAGGACAGGTTGCGGCGCGCGCTGCCGGGCGGCGGTGGCGCGAGCCCTGCCGTGTTCGGGCTGATTGCCGCGGCGCTGGTGGTGCTATGGGCGTTCAAGGCGGTCTACACCGTGCAGCCCGACGAAGTTGCGGTGGAACTCAGGTTCGGCAAGCCGAAGGCGGAGCTGTCGCAGCCTGGCCTGCATTTCCATTGGTGGCCCATCGAAACGGTCGAGACCGCCAACATCGCCGAGCAGCTTGTCAGTATCGGCGGCGGCAGTTCCAGCGGCAATGGCCTGATGCTTTCCGGCGACCAGAACATCGTCAATGTGCAGTTCTCTGTGGCCTATCAGGTCTCCGACCCTAAGGCCTATCTGTTCGACGTGTCCGACCCGGACGGCATGCTGCAGCAGGTCGCCGAAAGCGCGATGCGCGAAGCGGTCGGCCGGCGCCCGGCGCAAGACATTTTCCGCGACGACCGGCAAGGCATCGCGGCGTCGGTGCGTGAGATCATCCAGACGACGCTGGACGGTTACAAGGCCGGCCTCAACGTCAACGCCATTTCGATCGAGGACGCCGCGCCACCGCGCGAGGTGGCAGACGCGTTCGACGAGGTGCAGCGCGCCGAGCAGGACGAGGACAAGTTCGTCGAGCAGGCCAATCAGTATTCCAATCAGAAGCTCGGCCAGGCGCGCGGTGCGGCCGCACAGATCCGCGAAGACGCGGCCGCCTACAAAAACCGGGTCGTGCAGGAGGCCGAAGGCGAGGCGCAGCGCTTCATCTCGGTTTATGATGAATATGCCAAGGCGCCGGAGGTGACGCGCAAGCGACTCTACCTGGAAACGATGGAGAGGGTGCTGAAGGATTCGAGCAAGGTCATCGTCGAGCAAGGCAACGGGCAAGGGGTCGTTCCCTACCTGCCGCTGCCGGCATTGCAGCAGAAGGCGCCGGCACCGGCCACCGGAGGAAACCAGTGATGGCCAACCGTCTTCCCGTCATTGCGGTCATCGCCGCGGTCATCCTGTTCCTGCTCTATTCGTCGGTCTTCGTCGTCAATGCGCGCCAGCAGGCGCTGGTGCTCAGGTTCGGCGAAATCGTCGACGTCAAGAACCAGCCGGGCATCTATTTCAAGGCGCCATTCTCCTTCTTCGATGCCGACACCGTCCAGCTGATCGAGAACAGGGTCCTGCGCTTCGACCTCGACAACATCCGTGTCCAGGTTTCGGGCGGCAAATTCTATGAGGTCGATGCCTTTATCGCCTATCGTATCTCGGATCCGCGTGTGTTCCGCGCCGCGGTCTCCGGCCAGATCGAACTGGCCGAGGCCCGGCTGAGGACGCGTCTCGACGCCGCCTTGCGCCGCGTCTACGGCCTGCGCGACTTCGAGGCGGCACTCTCGGAAGAGCGCGCCGTGATGATGCGCGAGGTGCGCGATCAGCTGAGGCCTGATGCCACCTCGCTTGGCCTGCAGATCGAGGATGTCCGCATCCGCCGCACCGATCTCACGGCCGAAGTCTCGCAGCAGACCTTCGACCGCATGAAGGCCGAACGTCTCGCCGAAGCCGAGCGGCTGAGGGCGCGAGGCAATGAGGCAGCGCAGCGGATCAGGGCTCGCGCCGACCGCGAAGTGGTCGAAATCGTCGCCGAAGCGCAAAAAGAGTCTGAAATCCTGCGCGGTGAAGGTGAAGCCCAGCGCAGTGCCACGTTTGCCGGGGCCTATCTGCGCGATCCGGCCTTCTTCGATTTCTATCGGTCGATGAATGCCTATGGCACGGCGCTGAACAGCGCCGGAACGACGATGGTGCTGTCGCCGAATTCCGAGTTCTTCCGCTTCTTCCGCGACCCGAACAGCAAGGAAACGCCTGTGGCACCGGCGGCACCAGCGCCAGCACCTGCCGCTCCCGCCCCACCGGCAGCACAGCCAGGCACCGGCCAATAGGGCCGGTGCAGGGGCGCCGGCGTAACGGAGGATTTATCCTCTGGCGGTAGCCATAGCCGCAAACGTGCCTTATTTCTTGCCAACATGACGCGGACCGGCATTTTTGCCGAAGCGGTTTTTTTCAGAACACCCGGAGGCCTTTCGATGACATCCACCACCCTTCTGCTCGCAGCGAGGCGGACGTTCATCGCCGGGGCCGCTGCGCTTCTGGTCGGCGCCGTTGCCGTTCCGTCGTTCGTGGCGCCGACGATGGCAGCCGACGGGCCGCCCTCGGTTGCCGATCTCGCCGCCGGCCTGCTTGGCGCCGTGGTCAACATCTCGACGTCGCAGACTGTCAAAGGCACTGAGGGGCCGGGCGCAGTGCCGATGCCGCAGCTGCCGGAGGGCTCGCCCTTCCAGGACTTCTTCGACGATTTCTTCAAGAACCGTGGCGGCGACAAGGGCGGCGGCGGGCAAAAGGTGCAGTCGCTGGGCTCCGGCTTTGTGGTCGACGCCGAGCAGGGCATCGTGGTGACCAACAACCACGTCATTGCCGATGCCGACGACATCGAGGTGAATTTCTCCGATGGGGTGACGCTCAAGGCGACGCTGGTCGGCACCGACACCAAGACCGACGTCGCGGTGCTGAAGGTCGATCCGAAAGGGCACAAGCTGACGGCGGTGAAGTTCGGCGATTCCAACACGATGCGTGTCGGCGACTGGGTGATGGCGATCGGCAATCCGTTCGGTCTCGGCGGCACGGTGACGGTCGGCATCGTCTCGGCACGCAATCGCGACATCAATTCCGGCCCGTATGACGACTTCATCCAGACCGATGCCGCGATCAACCGCGGCAATTCCGGTGGACCGCTGTTCAACAGCAGCGGCGAGGTCATCGGCATCAACACGGCAATCATCTCGCCATCGGGCGGCTCGATCGGCATCGGCTTCTCGATCCCGTCGCAGCTTGCCTCGGGCGTCGTCGACCAGCTTCGCCAGTTCGGCGAGACGCGGCGCGGCTGGCTCGGCGTGCGCATCCAGCCGGTGACCGACGACATTGCCGAAAGCCTGGGCATGGCGACCGCCAAGGGCGCGCTGGTCGCCGGCGTCATCAAGGGCGGGCCGGTCGACAACGGCACAATCCAGGCCGGCGACGTCATCATCAAATTCGACGGCAAGGACATCCACGAAATGCGCGACCTGCCGCGCGTCGTGGCGGAGAGCCCGGTCGGCAAGGCGGTCGACGTGATCATCGTGCGCAAAGGAGTCGAGCAGACCGTCAAGGTGACGCTCGGCCGGCTCGAGGACGGCGAAAAGCTTGCCAGCGGCGGTGAAAACGGCAACACCGACCAGGACGATGCCGACAAGGCGCCTGCGGTTTCGACGGCTGCCGTGCTCGGCATGACGATCGGCGAGCTCAATGAGGAGACGCGCACGAAATTCGGCATTGCCACCGATGTCTCCGGCGTCGTCGTGACGGACGTCGCCAAGGATTCGGCGGCAGCCGAACGCGGCATCCAGCCGGGCGAGGTGATCACCGAGATCGCGCAGGAATCGGTCGCCACGCCCAAGGACGTCATGGACCGGATCGGCGCGCTGAAGGAGCAGGGGCGCAAGAACGCGCTTTTGATGCTGGCGTCGAAGACCGGCGAGCTGCGGTTCGTGACGATCCGGATGGATTGAGTCCGGAAGAGCCTGCAACACTCTGATGTTAAAAGGAAAAGGGCGGCTAGCGGGCCGCTCTTTTTCTTGCCTGCCAGTCTGTGCGTGACAGCCTGTAGAAGACATGTCGTCTGAGTGCGCTGTGGCTGTCCGGAACACCGGGATGGTCGAAGTCGGAGGCGGGGTCGGCGATCATGCCCAGGCGCTCCATGACGGCAGTGGACCGGCTGTTATCCTTGACTGCGAAGGACACGATTTCGTCGAGGCCAAGTCTTTCAAAGCCATAGGTCAGCCAGGCTTCGGCTGCTTCGGTGACATAGCCACGGCCCCAGAATTCGGGTGCCAGCCGCCAGCCGATCTCGATCGTGCCGGGCGGCAGGAATGGCAAATGATCGGTTCGGGTTATGCCGACGAAGCCGATGCATTCACCTGTGGCTGCGATCTCAGCGGCCGCGAAGCCGAAGCCGTCGCGATCGATAGCCGCGCGCAACTCCTCCATCTTGGCGTCCGACTGGGCACGGTCGCGCCGAAACGGAAAGAATTCCATGACGCGCTCGTCGGAATTGATGCGATGGAAGAGCTCGCGGTCACGATCTCCCCAGTTGCGCAGGATCAGGCGCTCGGTGCGGATCGGCGTCATTCGACAAATTCCTCCCGGCGATAACCCTGCAGATAAAGCAAGGCGGTGAGGTCGCCGTGGTCGATGCGGATCTTTGCCTCGGCTGCCACGGCCGGCTTGGCATGCAAGGCGACGCCGATGCCGGCAAGACGGATCATGTCGAGATCGTTGGCGCCGTCGCCGACGGCAATGGCATCGGCAGGCGTCAGGCCGAGGCGGGCGGAAATCTCGATAAGGGCTTCGGCCTTGGCGGCGCGGCCGAGGATCGGTTCGGCGACCAAGCCGGTGAAGCGGCGATCCTGCTCGATCAGGCGGTTGGCGCGATTTTCGTGAAAGCCGAGCAATGCTGCGATGCGGGTGGTGAAGATGTCGAAACCACCGGAGATCAGCGCCGTCCAGGCGCCATTGGCCGCCATTGTCTGGACGAGCGTGCGGCCGCCGGAGGCTAGCGTCAGGCGATTGTCGATGATGCGGTCGATGATTGCGGCATCGAGACCCTTGAGCAGCGCCACACGCTCGCGCAAGGCCGGCTCGAATGCGATCTCGCCGTTCATGGATAGCGCCGTGATGGCGGCGACCCGATCCTTGACGCCGATCTCGTCGGCAAGCTCGTCGATGCATTCCTGGTCGATCATCGTCGAATCCATGTCGGCGATCAGGATCTTCTTGCGCCTGTTCTCAGCCGGCTGGACGGCCACGTCGATCGGTTCGGAAGCAAGCGCGGCCTGCAGGCGCGCCGTTATTTCGGAAGCGTCGGCGGTCTCCGGCAAGTCGAGTTCGCAGGCGATGCCTTCGGCCAGCCAGCGAACAGCGCTTGCGCCGACCGACCGCGAGGCCATATTCGCTAGCGTCGGCGTCAATGCGCGGCCGGCGGGATGGGATAGAAGCGTGGCGATCAGCGGCATCGAAAATTCCAGCGGACAGGCGGGCGAAGGCCGCGTGAAGAACGCGATCCTGATAGCCGGGCCGACCGCCAGCGGCAAGTCGGCGCTCGCACTCGACCTCGCCGAGCGCAATGGCGGTGTCATCGTCAACACCGATTCCATGCAAGGCTATTCGGTGCTCGACGTGCTGACGGCGCGGCCTGGTCCTGCCGAACTCGCCCGCGTCCCCCACTTTCTTTATGGACACGTCGATCCGTCCACCGCCTATTCCACCGGCGCCTGGTTGCGTGATGTCACGAAGCTGATCGACGACGGCACGCTCTCGGAGCGGCCAGTGATTTTCGTCGGCGGTACCGGGCTTTATTTCCGGGCGCTCACGGAAGGTATCTCGGAGATGCCCGACATTCCGAAGTCGATCCGCGATCGCTGGCGCTACGAGCTCCAGGAACAGGGCGCAGTGAGATTGCACCGCATCCTGCTGCGCGAGGATTCTGCGGCCGGCATGATGCTGAAGCCGACGGATGGCCAGCGCATCGTGCGGGCGCTGGAGGTGCTCGACGCGTCGGGGCGTTCCATCCTGGACTGGCAGGCCGCGCGTGGCCGGCCGTTGATCGACAGGAGCAGCGCGCGCTTTTTCGTCATCGAGCCGGAGCGAGCGGCGCTGGTGGAGCGGATCGATGCTCGCTTCGACCGCATGCTGGACAAGGGGGCACTGGACGAGGTGAAACAGCTTTCAGCGCTCGGCCTCGATCCCGACCTGCCGGCGATGAAAGCAATCGGTGTTCGCGAGCTTCAGGCCGCGCTGGCCGGCGCCTTCAGTTTTCCCGAGGCCATCGAGCGCGCGAAAATCGCGACGCGGCAATATGCCAAACGGCAGGCGACCTGGTTCAGGCACCAATTGGGCCCGGAATGGCAGAGATTGCGTCCTGGTGAGGGGATCGACTCGATGCACTCACTCCCTCATTCGAGCGCAACCTGAAAAGTCGACACCGAGGGGACATTTCGCGTTGAAGTTGTCCAGGTTAACTGTCCGTAAGTTCCCGCATGCCATAAGATCGTTACGAACTTTCCAACGGGGAGCAGATGCGTTTCCACAAGGCGGAATCAGCCTTTTTCGTCTTTATTTTTGTGATCCTGGCCGCCGGCCTGGTGACGCTTTACGCCTATGGGCTCCTGCAAACCCTGGCCGCCGACATTAGCAATACGCCTTCGGAACTCGATGAAATCGTCTATCTCAACAAGCTGCTGTTTGCGACGGGCGTGCTGCTGGCGACTGCGCTGTTCTTCGGCATTTTCTTCATCTACCCGCTGATCCGAAAGCAGGCGACGGAAGAAGGCAAGCTGCGCGCCATGACCGTTTCGCTCAGCGCGCGTTCGGAGACGCTAGAGCATGCGGCGCTCACCGACAGCCTCACCGGCATGCAGAACCGGCGTTATTTCGACGATGCGCTGAAGGAATATCTCGAAGAGTTCCGTCGCATCGAGAAACCAGTAGGGCTGATGATCCTCGACCTCGACCATTTCAAGCAGGTCAACGACAGCCACGGCCACGATGTCGGCGACGAGGTGTTGCGGGCGGTCGCCAACTGTCTCAAGGACATGACACGCTATCACGACGTGGTGGCGCGCCTGGGCGGCGAGGAGTTCGCGGTGGTCACGCCCAATATGGACGCCGAGCTGCTATCCAAATTCGCGGAGCGCATCCGCAAGGCGATCGCCAACATGTCGGTGCTGACGGGCAATGTCCGACTGAAAATCACCACCAGCGTCGGGCTTGCCGTCTGGGATCGCAAGGAAACCGCCGAGGAGTTCTATCGCCGCGCCGATCGCCAGCTCTATGAGGCGAAGAGGCAAGGGCGCAACCGCGTCTGTGCCTGAAATTCCGTCATTGAATTCCTGATGCCGGCCGTCTGGTATCGTTTTCTGCGTTTCCGGTGCACGCAGACCGACGTCACCCAGTCAAGCTGAGATGCTGCTGCCTTTGCGGGGCTTGCCGGAAATAGAGGTGTTGCCGTGACTAAATCCGATCTCTCCGGTCTTTACCGAGGCTATATTGCATGCCTGAACAAGCAGGATTGGCCAAATCTGGGGCGGTTTGTTCATGATGAAGTGACCCACAACGGTCGCAAGCTCGGATTGTCCGGCTATCTCGAAATGTTGGTGAGAGACTTCGACGAAATTCCGGACCTTTACTTCGACATTCAGCTATTGGTTGCCGATCCGCCTTATGTAGCGAGCCGGCTAAGCTTCGACTGCGCGCCAAGGGGAACGTTCCTTGGGCTCGATGTAAGCGGGAAGAGAATTTCGTTTGCCGAGAACGTATTTTATGAGTTTCAGAGAGGGAAAATTCGCCAGGTGTGGTCAGTTATAGACAAGACAGCCATCGAAACTCAGCTTTGATATCTGCGAGCGCTGCCTAAAAGTCGCTCGGCTCAATCATTCTGGGGGACGCAGGCCGAAGGTCGCCGGCTTGAGGCCGTAGCGCAAGTCGAAATCGTCGTTTCGCTGGGTGCGTGCGGCCGACGGCTTGCGATAGTCCGAATCGCCGGCCTGCCGGCCCGAATCGACGACTTCCGCGAAAGGCATTGCCTGTCGTGATTTCGGCACGTTGCGCAGCCGTTCGACGATCGCCACGAGGTCGACCTCGTCGCCGGTTTCGGACGGCAAGGCGTCCTCGCGCTTGGCCGTGCCGGGGATCAAATCCTCGGAGAGCTTTTCAAACTTCATCCGCATCGTCGTCGCCACGCCTTCCCCGAAGGCGATGGCCTCGCGCTGGCCCATGGAAGACAGGAACGCCAGCGTCGAAGCCGAGGAATCGGCAATCGCCGACCGGATGATCGCCTGGTCCTGATCGTTGGCGAGCCGCATAGCAAAGAACGTCGAGCACTGCGACAGGATGGTCGGGTCGAGTTCGCCCGGGCGCTGGGTGACGACGCCGAGATAGCAGCCATATTTGCGGCCTTCCTTGGCGATGCGCGACAGCGCGTGCCGCGTCGGCGCGAAACCGAGGCGCGGATCGGCCGGCATATAGCGATGCGCTTCCTCGCACAGGAAGAGCAGGCGCAGGCGGCCTTCGCTCCACAACGCCAGGTCGAAGGCCAGCCGCGCCAGCACCGAGCATACGGAATTGACCACCTCGGACGGCATGCCGGCCATTTCGAAGCAGGTCACAGGGCGGCCGTGATGTGGCACGCGGAAGATGTTGCCGATCGTCTCGTGGATGGTGTCCTCGATCAGGCGCGAGTTGAACATGAAACGGTAGCGCGGATCGGATGCCGCCGATTCGATACGTGTCTTCAGTGACCTGAGGGTCGGGCGATCGTTCTTGCTTTCCAGCAATCCCATGCGTTCGTCGACCAGCTTGATGAGGTCGGCAATGCGATAGGGCACCGGCGCGTCGGCGGTCAGCGCATCGGTGCTGCGCCGTAGATAGTTGCCGGAGTTGGGATTGCGGTAGAGATTCTTGGCCGCGGGAATGAGATCGCGCAAGGCGTCGACCTCTTCCGGAACCGTCTCGCGGCCGCGAAACAGCACCTCAGCAAATTCCTCTAGCTTGAACATCCAGAAGGGCAGGTCGAGCGTCGTCGAATCGACCCTGACGCAATATTCGGCCAACGACGCGGCGAACTCGTTGTGTGGATCGAGGATGAGCACGCGCAGGTCGGGCCGGGCGGCGATCGACTTGCGCAAGAGCAGCGACACGGCGGTCGATTTGCCAACCCCGGTGGTGCCGACAATGGCGAAATGGCGCGCCAGCGTATCGTCGATGGCGATATTGGCGTCGATGGCCTCGTCCTGCGACAGCGTGCCGATGGTGATCGAATGACGACCGGCGAGATCGTAGACGGCCTGCAGGTCGCGGCTGCGGATACGATGGGCAATGGCGCCGATATGCGGATAGGTCGTGATGCCACGGTCGAAGATCGGCTTCGCGCCGGGTTCGGCACCGTCGCGCACCTCGCCGATCAATTCGATGCTGACCTCGATCGGATTCTGGCCCTCGCTGCTCCAGGCACGATCCGACTTGGCGATTTCATAGACCAGGCCGACGGTTCGCGATGTACCGAGATTGATCGAGATCATCTTGCCGACGCTCCACAGGCCGGTGACCGTGCCTTCGATATCGTCGGCATAGGCGCTGATGGTGGCGCGCGCGCCGTCGCATTGCACGACATTGCCCAGAATGCGCTTGTCGTTCTGCTCCGCCCTGCGGCGCTCCAGCAAAGTCGGTTCCCCAATGGAGGCTTCGCGTTCAACGAGCATGGACACGCCGATCCCTTTTTCCAAGCGATGAGCCTAGGCGAACGGGGTTAAGGTGGGATGAGGCCGGATGGTTTAGCGGACATTAAGGAGTTTGCGAAAACTGGATGAAACGGCCGTTGCTCCGTAGAAAAATTTCGATATATTGGATTAATGGATGATATAGCGAACGACATCTCCTCGACCATCGGCAGAAGAATACATGCCGAAAGAGTGGCTCGAGGGTGGTCCCTGGCAGCGCTGGCGGAGCGGTCCGATGTTTCGAAAGCCATGCTGAGCACGGTAGAACGCGGCATGACCAGCCCGACGGCGGCACTCCTTGTGCGCATTGCGGCCGCCTTCGGCATGACGCTGTCCACATTGATCGCAAGGGCGGAATTGCAGGGCGGTGGCCTGCTTCGCGAACGTGACCAGCCGCTCTGGCGCGATCCGGCTACGGGTTATGTGCGGCGGCATCTTTCGCCGGTCTCCGACATACCCCTCGAACTGATCCGGATCCAGTTGCCGGCCGGCGCCAAGGTAAGTTTCCCGGCGGCGTCCTATGCCTTCATCAGGCAACAGATATGGCTGATCTCCGGGCGGCTGGAATTCACCGAGGGGGACATCGTTCACCGGCTCGAACCCGGCGACTGCCTGGCGCTCGGCGCGCCATCCGATTGCGTCTTTCACGCTCCGGGGCCGGACGCTGCCGACTATCTGGTTGCGTTGGCCAGGGGCTGAGGTGAAGGCGCGCCGTCCGAAACGCTCCGACAATGGCGGTCCGCCGCTCGACGACTATGACGGTCCGCCCTGGGGCAAGGGTGAGCCCTATGTGTTTCTTGCCTGGCGGACCGCCCATGCCCAGGCATGGAAAGTGCCGAGCCGCGAGATCATGCTGATGCGGCTGGACAAGGCCGAGCGGCTGGGCCTGACCTATGAGGAATACACGCTCGAACTGCTGGAACGCGGGCGACATCTGCAAGAGGAAGACGCCGATCGCATCGCGGAAATCCGGCGGGCCAGGAAGCGGAAGCGGACCAGTCATTTCGATTGACGGACGGCGCAGGGGAACCACATGAGTTCGATCGAAATCAGACCACTCACCAGGACTGACGGAACGCAAAAAATGCTGGCGGATCTGCTGATCGGGACAGTCGCTGCCGGCGGCTCGGTCAGCTTCATGCATCCGCTGGCGCCGGAGATGGCCGCGGCCTTCTGGAACAGGTCGCTTCATGCGGCCGCCAGAGGCGAAAGGGCGGTGCTTGGGGCCTGGAACGGCGAGGCTCTGGTCGGCACCGTCACCTTGCTGCTCGACTGCCCTCCCAACCAGCCGCACCGGGCCGAGATCGCCAAACTGATGACCCGCCTCGATTATCGCGGCAAGGGCATCGCAACCCGCCTGATGGAGGCGGCGGAAGCCGTTGCCTTGGAGAAAGGCCGCACGCTGTTGGTCCTCGACACGGCAAAAGAGGAGGGGGCTTCCGGCCTCTATGAAAAGCTCGGCTTCACGCTGGCCGGCGAAATACCGGATTATGCGCTGAAGCCGCATGGCGGGCTGACGGGCACCCTCATCTACTGGAAACGCGTCGGCCGGACACGGTGATGGCGACAACGATGCACCTTTGCAACACCCGTCAGACCGTCGCGGGCATGGAAAGAATGGCTCTTGCGTCAAATTGGCGGCGAGCTTAGAGAAGCCGCCCATTCTGATCCGTCGTCCTGAAAGGAGACCTGTCAATGACCCGGCGATCCAGATCGACACATTCCGTGCCGACGCTGGAATTGCGTGCGGCTGACAGGGTTCCAATCAGGAAGAACGGCCATGGCAAAGTCCATGATCCAGCGCAGGCAGGATGCCGAGCGCGAACGCATTGAAGCATATGCCGTAACGCTGCGGCGGGTTTTTCCCGTCCCGCGTCCCGCTCCGGATTTCGAGCGGGCGCTCGACGAGGCACGTCGGGGCTTTGCCGGCATGGCGATCCGCGACGGCGCGCTGTGGCGTCCAAAGCTGAAGACGCGCGACCCCGCGCGGCTGCGGCTGGCCGCGGCGCGTCATCTCTATGCGCGCTACCCGGTTACAGCCGCGCTCGAGGGGATCTGGCTGGACAGCTCGGGGTTGAATGCTGGCGAGATTGCGCTTCGCAAGGCTTGGTATATCGCAGTGGCGCGTGGTGACTCGCTCTACAAGGCGGGCGCCTGTGCGTGGCTGTCTCGCAAGGAGGTGCATTGCTTCCTGAACTTGCCCGGCGATTTCACGTTCGACGAGGCATTTTGGGTGGCGATCGCCCGGTCCTATACGGATGATTCCGGGTTGGCGGCCCGACTTGCCAAGTCGAAAATTGCGCGCACGCCACGTAACGATCTGGCCTTCTGGCGCGAGGTGACACGGTTCTTCTGCGGGCAACCCGCGTCAAAGGAGGAAATCGACGATCTATGCGACTATATCGGCGCCGTGCACCAGCGCGATGCGGCGTACAGCCTGAAGGGTCGCACGCTCGCCTCGCTGCGTCGGCAGATGCTGGAATGGCATCGAGACATTGCCGCGATCGAACGCATCGAGGCAATGCGCCGCCGCGCTGCCGGGCGGGCCACGCGTACTGCCGGGACGCAGTCGCAGGGTCGCGCCTGGGACGGCTCGCGCCTCGACGACTGGGACTGGCAGCCGTCGACCAAAGAGGCAAGGGCGCATGGCGAGCGTTTCTTCATCCGTCAGTTGAAGACAGCCGAGGATCTGGTCGCCGAGAGCCGGGCGATGCATCATTGCGTCTCGATATACGCGGCCAAATGCATCGCCGGCAATGCCTCGATCTGGGTGCTGCGGCGCTCGGCGCTCGGCAAGATCGAGCGGTTGCTGACGATCGAACTCGACCCGCAAAACCGTGCGGTGCAGGTGCGCGGTTTCGGCAATCGTCTCGCCTCGCTCGAGGAGCGCAAGATCATCGAGCGCTGGGCCAAGGCGAGGGGTGTGGTGCTCTGCGCCTGAAACGGAACACCCGCGCGGCGGAAAGGCGGCGCGGGTGCACAATGGGCGGATGTGCCGACGTCAGGCCAAGTGCACATTCGCCGTTGACAGCGGCGTCAAACCAATTCTATTGTCCGCCACCATGAAAAAGGCACTCATTCTCGTAGGAAAGCGCGTGGGCAAGGCGGTGTAACCGCCGGGCGATGACCTCCCATGCGCAAGACACAGGCTCCCTCGGGGGCCTTTTTTATTGCCCGAAATACGACTAAACGACCAGCAATCGCCAGATGGCGAACAGTACGGGACCAGACCGATGAGCAGTGGACAGAATGAGCGGCGCGAAATGCCAAGAACTGAAATGCCAAGGAGCGAAATGACGGGCGCCGAAATGGTGGTGCAGGCGCTGAAGGACAATGGCGTCAAGCATGTTTTCGGCTATCCGGGCGGCGCGGTTCTGCCAATCTACGATGAAATCTTCCAGCAGGACGAGGTCGAGCACATCCTCGTCCGCCACGAGCAGGGCGCGGGCCACGCGGCGGAAGGCTATGCGCGCTCGACCGGCAAGGCCGGCGTCATGCTGGTGACCTCGGGGCCGGGCGCCACCAATGCGGTGACGCCATTGCAGGACGCGCTGATGGACTCGATCCCGCTGGTCTGCCTGACCGGCCAGGTGCCGACTTCGCTGATCGGCTCGGATGCGTTCCAGGAATGCGACACGGTCGGCATCACGCGGCCCTGCACCAAGCACAACTGGCTGGTGAAGGACGTCAACGAGCTCGCGGCAACGATCCACGAGGCCTTCCATGTGGCAACGACAGGGCGCCCCGGTCCGGTCGTCGTCGACATTCCGAAGGACGTTCAGTTCGCCAGGGGTATCTATGTCCCGCCGCAGACGGCGCCGCGCACCAGCTACCAACCGAAGGTCCAGGGCGATCTGGAAAAGATCAAGGCGGCGGTCGAGCTGATGGCCGGCGCCAGGAAGCCGATCATCTATTCGGGCGGCGGCGTCATCAATTCCGGCCCGGAGGCGAGCCATCTGCTGCGCGAGCTGGTCGACCTCACCGGCTTTCCCATCACCTCGACGCTGATGGGCCTCGGCGCCTATCCGGCGTCGGGCAAGAACTGGATGGGCATGCTCGGCATGCACGGCACGTATGAAGCGAACATGGCGATGCACGATTGCGACGTCATGCTCTGCATCGGCGCGCGCTTCGACGACCGCATCACCGGGCGGCTCACCGCGTTTTCGCCGAATTCGAAGAAGATCCACATCGACATCGACCCGTCGTCGATCAACAAGAACGTCCACACCGACGTGCCGATCATCGGCGATGTCGGGCGTGTGCTGGAGGATCTGGTGCGGCTGTGGCGGGCAACCGCCAAGGCCGACAAGAAAGCGCTTCACCCGTGGTGGGAGCAGATTGCCAAATGGCGCGCGCGCGATTCGCTCGCCTACAAGATGAACCACGAGGTGATCATGCCGCAATATGCCGTCCAGCGGCTCTATGCGCTGACCAAGGACCTCGACACCTACATCACCACCGAGGTCGGCCAGCATCAGATGTGGGCGGCACAGCACTATCATTTCGAGAAGCCGAACCGCTGGATGACCTCTGGCGGACTGGGCACGATGGGCTACGGCCTGCCGGCCGCGCTCGGCGTGCAGATCGCGCACCCGGATGCGCTGGTCATCGATATCGCCGGCGACGCTTCGGTGCAGATGACGATGCAGGAGATGAGCGCCGCGGTGCAGCACGAGGCGCCGATCAAGATCTTCATCCTCAACAACCAATATATGGGCATGGTGCGGCAGTGGCAGCAGCTGCTGCACGGCAACCGGCTGTCGCACTCCTACACCGAGGCGATGCCGGATTTCGTCAAGCTCGCCGAAGCCTATGGCGGCCACGGCATTCGCTGCGACAAGCCGGACGAGCTCGACGACGCCATCAAGGAGATGATAGCGGTCAAGAAGCCCGTCCTGTTCGACTGCCGCGTGGCGACGCTCGCCAACTGCTTCCCGATGATCCCGTCCGGCAAGGCGCATAATGAGATGCTGTTGCCGGACGAGGCGACGGACGAAGCTGTGGCCAACGCTATCGACGCCAAGGGCAGGGAACTGGTGTAGTCTGGTTCAAGGAAGCTGTGCGAAAACAGCAGATTAGCGCAAAAGTTTGAAATCGAGATTCATGTCATGAACGCACAGTTGCAACCGACCGGCTCCGCCTATTTCATCGCCAAGGAGACGGAAAAACCAGAGAACCACACGCTTTCGGTCCTGGTCGACAACGAGCCGGGCGTGCTTGCGCGGGTCATCGGCCTGTTTTCCGGACGTGGCTACAACATCGAGAGCCTGACGGTCTCGGAAACCGAGCACGAAAAGCACCTGTCGCGCATCACCATCGTGACGCGCGGCACGCCGCACGTGCTGGAGCAGATCAAGCACCAGCTCGAGCGCATCGTGCCGGTGCACCGCGTCGTCGATCTCACCGTGCGGTCGCAGGAATTCGGACAGGAGCGGCCACTGGAGCGGGAACTCGCGCTGGTCAAGGTCGCCGGCACCGGCGAAGCCCGCGTCGAGGCGCTCCGGCTCGCCGATGCATTCCGCGCCAGCGTCATCGATGCCAACACCGAGCATTTCATCTTCGAGATCACAGGCAAGGGCTCCAAGCTCGATCAGTTCATCGCCATCATGAAACCGCTCGGGCTGGTCGAGATCTGCCGTACCGGAGTGGCGGCGATGAACCGTGGCCCGCAAGGGATGTAGTCATCCAGCTTGGCTCTATCTCGTCGCTTTGCCACCGATCGCATTGATTAGGGGAACGGCATGACATTCGACGCATTCTTCGCCCTGCTGGTTTATGCCTTCGTGACCTCGATCACGCCGGGTCCGAACAATTTCATGCTTTTGGCCTCGGGCGTGAATTTCGGCTTGGTCAAAACCGTGCCACACATGCTCGGCATCGGCTTCGGCTTCCTCGTGCTGTTGCTTGCCGTAGGCTTCGGGCTTGGCGCCGTGTTGACGGCCTTTCCGGTGCTGCACACCGGGTTGAAGATCGCTGGCGGCCTCTACCTGCTTTATCTCGCCTGGAAGATCGCCATGTCGCGCTCGCTCGGCGGCGAAGGCGAGGCGAAGGGCCAGCCGATGCGCTTCATCGAGGCTGCGGCTTTCCAGTGGGTCAATCCCAAGGCCTGGGTGATGGCGACTACAGCCCTGGCCGTCTATACCAATCCGGAACGCCCGTTTGTGTCGGTGGTGCTGATCGGAGCCGCTTTCGCCGTCGTCATGCTGCCGAGCATTTCGACCTGGGCCGGTTTCGGCATGGCGCTGCGCGGCTTTCTGGCGGATGCGGTGCGGCTCAAATGGTTCAACATCGCCATGGGTGCGATGCTTGCGGCGACGCTGTGGCCGATGCTGCGTTAGCTGCCGTTCTATTGTGCACTGCACATTAAATCTTCGTAATGACGGGTTTTGGCCCTTTTTCGCCGTCGGCATCCTCTATTATCTGGCAAAAGCGCGGCAAGAGGCTGCGAGTTGAGCTAGACTACGGCCACCGGATAGCGGCGTGTCGGATCGAGAGGTCTTTTGTCGATGCGCGGAAAGATCGTATTAGCGGTGATCGCTGCAGCCTGCGTTGCCGCGGCGTGGCTCTATCTTTCGCCCAGCGCAATGAGCGGTCTTCAGCAGATGCTGTCGGCGAATCAGACGGCGACGGCGGACAAGCCCGCTGCAGCGGCAAATGCCGCGCGTACGACTTCGGTGGTTGCCGCCACCGCTACGACGGCCGATTTCCCGGTCCGGCGCTATGCCATCGGCTTTGTGTCCTCTCCTGCCGTGGTCAGCATCAACGCGCGGATATCGAGTCAGATCGTCGCAATCGCGGTCAAGGACGGACAGATGGTGAAGGCCGGCGACCTTCTGTTCTCGCTGGACGATCGCTCGTTGAAGGCACAACTGGCACGCGATCAGGCGACGCTCGCGAAAGACCAGGCGCTGCTTGCCAGCGCCACGGCCGATCTTCAGCGCGCCAAAAATCTCGTCGCCAGGCAGGCCGGAACACAGCAGACCTACGATCAGGCCGTCGCGGCGCAGAAATCCGCCGCGGCCACCGTCGACGCTGACAAGGCAACGATCGATGCGGACCAAATCCAGCTTGGCTTCGCCACGATCAGGGCGCCGATCTCCGGCAGGCTTGGCGCAGTCAGCGTCGCCGTCGGCGATCTCGTCACCACCAGCAACGGCAGCAGCACGTCGACTCCACTGGTGACGATCACGCAGGTCGACCCGCTGCAGGTGAACTTCAATCTCCCCGAAAGCGATCTTGCCTTGCTGCACAAGGCGCTGGCAGCACCGCAGCAAGGTGCGGTGACGCTGACCAAGGACGGCGACCCGAAGCCGATCGGCAAGGGAACGCTGGATTTCGTCGATTCGAGCGTAGACACGGCGTCCGGCACGATCGCAACGTGGGCCAGTGTGCCCAACGCCGATCTTTCGCTATGGCCGGGCCAATACGTCAACGTCGTGCTCGATGCCGGCATCATGCCACAAATGACGTCCGTTCCGACGGTCGCCGTCCAGCCCAGCCAGAAGGGCCCGTTCGTCTATGTAATCAAGCCGGACAACACCGTTGAAATGCGGCCCGTGCAGGTCGCGCTGACAGAAGGCACCAACACCGCAATCAGCCAAGGATTGAAAAGCGGCGAGCGTGTCGTCGTCGAGGGTCAGACCAAACTGAAGAACGGCGCGGCGGTGCGCGAAGGCAAGGCTTCGACCGGCACAGGCGATCGGGCGGCTCCGAAGGTTGCCGAGGCTGACCGGACGGGCGGAACACAGCCATGATTTCCGAATTCTGCATCCGCAGGCCCGTCGCCACGCTGCTCATGTCGTTCGCCCTGGTTCTGGGCGGACTATTTGCTTACAAATTCCTGCCGGTCGCGGCGCTGCCAAGCGCCGAATTTCCGGTTGTCAACGTCTCGGCCTCGCTGCCCGGGGCTTCGCCGGAAACCATGGCGACCTCGGTGGCAACGCCTCTGATCAAGCAGTTTGCCACTATCGCTGGCATCGATTCGATCTCGACGACCAACTCGCTCGGCTCGACCTCGATCGCCATTCAGTTCGTACTCAACCGCGACATCGATGCAGCCGCCGCCGACGTGCAGGCAGCGATCGCACGTACGCAACGACAATTGCCGCCGGAGATGACCAGCCCGCCGAGCTACCGCAAGGTCAATCCAGCCGACGCGCCGATCCTGCTGATGTCGCTGGTCAGCGACACCATTCCGCTGACCGATCTCGACGCGTTTGCCGAGAATGTGATTTCGCCGTCGCTGTCGACGATCGATGGCGTTGCGCAGGTTTCGATCTACGGCCAGCAGAAATATGCCGTGCGCGTCCAGATCGATCCGACGGCGCTCGCCGCACGCGGCATCTCGATCGACCAGCTGCAGACGGCCATTGCCTCGGCCAACAGCAACACGCCGCTCGGCGTGCTCAAAAACAACAAACAGCAGTTGACGATCACCGCGAACACGCAGCTGACCGATGCGGCGGGATTCTCCAACATCATCATCGCCACCAAGAACGGCCATCCGGTGCGGCTCGGCGAGGTGACCCGCGTCATCGATTCGGTCGAGACCACGACGACGGCAAGCTGGTACGACGGCACCCGCGCCATCATCATGGCCGTGCAGCGCCAGCCGGATGCCAATACCGTCGACGTCGTCGACCGCGTCAAGGCGATGCTGCCTTCCTTCGACGATCAGATGCCGGCAGCGGCGAGCATCCAGTTGCTAAACGACCGCTCGACATCGATCCGCGAGGCGGTCGATGACGTGCAGTTCACGCTCCTGCTCACCATCGCGCTGGTGGTGATGGTGATCTTCCTGTTCCTGCGCCGGGTGACGGCGACGATCATCCCGGCGGTGGCGGTACCGATTTCGCTCATCGCCACGCTGGGCGTGATGTACCTGTTCGGCTTTTCCATCGACAACGTCTCATTGATGGGGCTGACGCTGGCGGTCGGTCTTGTCGTCGACGATGCAATCGTCATGCTCGAAAACATTTTCCGCCACATGGAGGAGGACGGGCTCTCTGCCCTCGAGGCGTCGCTCAAGGGCGCGCGCGAGATCGGCTTCACCATCATATCGATCTCGATCTCGCTGGTCGCCGTGTTCATTCCGGTGCTTTTGATGGGCGGCGTGATCGGGCGCATCTTCAACGAATTCGCAGTGGTGGTGACGGTCGCCATCCTGGCGTCGATGTTCGTCTCGCTGACGCTGACGCCGATGCTGTGCTCGCGGCTGTTGTCGTTATCGAAAGCCGAGCAGAAAGCAGCGCACGGCGGGGACCATAGACAAAACGTCTTCATGCGGGGCTATGACAGGCTGCTGACATTCTGCCTGTGCCACAATTTTCTTGTCTTCCTTGTCTTCCTGGTGACCGCCGGGCTGTCGGTGTGGCTGATCCAGATCTCGCCGAAGGGCTTCTTTCCGCAGGAGGATATCGGCCAGGTCTCGGTGACGACCATCGCGCGCCAGGACATTTCGTTTGACGCGATGGTGAAGCTGCAGGGGCAAGTGGCGGATGTCTTCACCCATTCGCCCTACGTCGCGCATGTCGGCTGGTCGGCGGGCAGTGGAAACAATGCGCTCAACCAGGGCCAGCTGTTTGTGCAGCTGAAAGACAAGGATCAGCGACCGAACATCGACAAGGTGCTTTCGGATCTACGGCGCCAGCTTGCCAATGTGCCCGGCATCGAAACCTACATGCAACCGGTGCAGAACCTGCGGCTCGGCGCGCGTTCTTCGGCGAGTGCCTACCAGCTTGCCGTGCAGGGCCTCGATACCGGCCTGACGAACGTCTGGGCGCAAAGGCTGACGGACGCGATGGCCGCCGATCATGCCGCCTTCACCGACGTCACCAATGACCTGCAGAACAACGCGCTACAGGCGACGCTGGTGATCGACCGCGACAAGGCGGCGAACCTCGGCGTCGATACCGACACGCTGCGCTCCAGTCTCTATGGCGGTTTCGGCACCCAACAGGTGTCGACCATCTTCGGCTCGGCCGATAGCTACGACGTGATCATGGAGCTCGACCCGAAGATCGAGTGGTCGCCCGAGCGGATGCTCGCCATCAAGGTGAGAACGGCGAGCGGCAGCCTGGTGCCGCTCGGTGCGTTCGCCCGCGTCGATCGGACCGCCGGTGCTTTGACCGTCAACCAGCTCGGCCAGCTTCCGGCAGTGACCATCTCCTACAATCTGCCGCAAGGCGTGGCCCTCGGCGACAGCGTGAGCCACATCAACGCGCTGAAGGACAAGATCGGCATGCCGCCGACGATCTCGACCGCCTTCTCGGGCACGGCCAAGACGTTCCAGGATTCGCTTTCCAACCAGGGGCTGCTGATCGGCGGCGCGATCCTGACCATCTATATCGTTCTCGGCATGCTCTATGAGAGCTTCATCCACCCGCTCACCATCCTGACCGGGCTTCCGTCGGCGGTGCTCGGCGCGCTGGTGGCACTGCGGCTGGCGGGGATGGATCTGTCGGTGATCGCGGTGATCGGCATCCTGATGCTGATCGGCATCGTCAAGAAGAACGGCATCATGATGATCGACGTGGCGCTGGAACTCAGGCGCGAGGGGATGTCGCCTGTCGAATCCATCCACAAGGCCTGCCTGATGCGCTTCCGGCCGATCATGATGACCACGCTTGCGGCGCTGATGGGCACCATCCCGATCGCGCTCGGCACCGGCGCCAGCGCGGAATTGCGCCAGCCTCTCGGCGTGGCGGTGGTCGGCGGTCTTGTCGCCTCGCAGGCGCTGACGCTGTTCGTCACGCCCGTCATTTACGTCTACATGGAGCATTTTTCCGGCTGGCTGGTCGGGCTGTGGGCACGGCGCCGGGGCGAGCCGAGCCCGGTCGAAGCGGTCGACCAGCCGTCACTGTTCGACGAGGAGGAAGAACCGGTGCCGCAGAAGGCGGCAGCGGAATAGCGCTGGCCCAAGCCGTGGTGCTTGCGGCCCGGGGGCCGCGATCGTAATTTGACGTCATGCCGCATAATCACGACCACGACAACGAGCTTGATCCTTTTGCGGCGCGGGTGCGCGCGCTGGAGACGATTCTCACCCGCAAAGGCCTGATCGATCCGGCGGCGATCGATGTTATCGTCGACACCTACCAGACCAAGATCGGGCCGCGCAACGGCGCAAAGGTGGTGGCGAAGGCCTGGGTTGATCCCGGGTTTGCCGCATGGCTGAAGCGTGATGCGACGGCGGCCATCGAATCGCTCGGCTACACCGGCCGGCAAGGTGAGCACATGCAGGCGGTGTTCAATACGGCCGACACGCACAACCTCGTCGTCTGCACGCTATGCTCCTGCTATCCGTGGTCGGTTCTCGGCCTGCCGCCGGTCTGGTACAAGGCGCCGCCTTACCGTTCGCGCGCAGTGATCGATCCGCGCGGCGTGCTCGAGGAATTCGGTCTGACCTTGCCGGCGAGGACGACAATCCGGGTGTGGGATTCGACCGCCGAGCTGCGCTATCTGGTGGTGCCGATGCGCCCCCGGGGTAGGGAGGGCTGGGATGAGGCACGGCTCGCCGATCTGGTGACGCGCGATGCCATGATCGGCACCGCGTTGGCGCGGGAGCCGGCATGAACGGGCCGCAGGATCTCGGCGGCCAGATGGGTTTCGGGCCGGTCGCGCCCGAACCGGACGAACCCTATTTCCATGCCGATTGGGAAAGGCGGGCGCTGGGCGTGACGTTGTGCGCCGGCGCCATGGGCGCCTGGACCATCGACGAGAGTCGGCACGCGCGGGAATCGCTGCATCCAGCGGATTATTATGCCTCCAGCTACTACCAGATATGGATCAAGGCGCTGGAGGTGCTGCTCAAACGCCATGGTTTCGTCAGCGACCGCGACCTGGCTACGGGCGACGCAGTCGACCCGGCAGCGACACCCAAACGGGTGCTGAAGGCTAAGGACGTTCCGGCGGTGCTGGCCAAGGGCGGGCACTGCGACCGGCCTGTCGCCGTGCCTGCGCGGTTCAAGGCGGGCGACCCCGTGCGAACCAGGAACTTTCATCCGACCGGCCACACCAGACTGCCGCGCTATGCACGCGGCAAGCGAGGTGTCGTCGAGGCTGTGCGCGACGGCTTTGTCTTTCCCGACACCAATGCGCACGGCCAGGGCGAAAACCCGCAATGGGTCTATACGGTGGCCTTCACCGGCGGCGAAATCTGGGGCGAGGGCGCCGATCCGACACTCGTCGTGTCGATCGATGCCTGGGAGAGCTACCTTGAGCCGGCGTGAGACGGGCTCAGTCGCCGCCATGCTGCCCGCCGGTGTCGAGGCGCCTGTGTTTGCCGAGCCGTGGCAAGCAGAGGCCTTTGCCATGACGGTAGCACTGCACGACAACGGGCTGTTTTCGTGGAGCGAATGGGCGGATGCTTTGTCCGCAGAGGTGAAGCGGCCGGGCGCCGCGCGCGACGGTCACGATTACTACGAGCACTGGCTGGCAGCGCTGGAAAAGCTGCTTTTGGCCAAGGGCGTTGCCGGAAAGCGCGACGTCGATGCGCTCGCCGCTGCCTGGGAACGCGCCGCGCATGCAACGCCGCATGGCAAGCCGATCCAGCTGGAGAACGATCCACAGCGGGCCGGGTAAGCTGCGGTCGCCTGGCCTTGTTCTCTTTACGTTCCTGTTCGTCACTGATAGCCTGACCCTGTCGCAGCGGCGTGATTGCCGGCGATGAAAATTGATGGTGACGGCAGTCACCTTGTCTTTCCCTCGCGAATCCGGTCTGTCGCGCTGATGGAATTCTCCCCTCAACAGGACGAAGCGCTGAAGGCGGTGGCCGGCTGGCTGAAAGCCGGCAAGCCGCAGCTGTTCCGGCTGTTCGGCTATGCCGGCACCGGTAAGACGACGCTGGCGCGCTATTTCGCCGAGCATGTCGACGGCCAGGTGCAGTTCGCCGCCTTTACCGGCAAGGCGGCGCAGGTGCTGCGTTCCAAAGGCGCGGTCAATGCCCGCACCATCCATTCGCTGATCTACCGGCCGAAAGGCGAGGAATCGGTAGCGGACGAGGTGACCGGCAAGACCTCGATGTCGCCGACCTTTTCGCTTAATCGGCAAAGCCCGATCTCGCGCGCCAAGCTCGTCGTCATCGACGAATGCTCAATGGTCGACGAGCAGCTTGGCCGCGATCTGATGAGCTTCGGCACGCCGATCCTGGTGCTCGGCGATCCCGGCCAGTTGCCGCCGATCTCCGGCGGCGGCTTCTTCACCGACCACGAGCCGGACATTCTGCTCACAGAAATCCACCGCCAGGCGCGCGACAACCCGATCATCAGGCTGGCGCTCGACGTGCGCGAGGGCCGCGAGTTCATGCGCGGCGACTATGGCGCGGCGCAGGTGATCGGCAAGGAAGACGTCACCCAGGAATTGGTGCTGAAAGCGGACCAGGTGCTGGTCGGCACCAACCGCACGCGCCGCCGTTATAACCAGCGGCTGCGCGAGCTGAAGGGGTTCAACGCCGATTATCCGCAAGCCGGCGACAAGCTGGTCTGTCTGCGCAACGATCCGGCCAAGGGGCTGCTCAACGGCTCGCTGTGGAAGGTGATGACCTCGTCGCGCGAGACGGTCAAGCCCGGCATCAATCTGCTGGTCTCACCAGAGGAAGATGACCCGGATCGCGGCGTCGCCAAGATCAAGCTGCTCAAAGCGGCATTCGAAGATCCCGACGCCGACATTCCCTGGCAGCAGAAGAAGCGCTTCGACGATTTCGATTACGGCTACGCGCTGACCGTGCACAAGGCGCAAGGGTCGCAATGGAACGAGATCGTGCTTTTCGACGAAAGCTGGGCATTCAAGGAAACTCGCCAGCGTTGGCTCTACACCGCGATCACGCGCGCGGCCGAACGGTTGACGATCGTCCGATAGGGCTGTCAGGTCCGTCGTATCAGCGCTGGGCGATCGGTCTGGCGTCAAGCCATTCCCAGGCGGCGGCTTCGTCCTTGGCCTCGAAATGCCGGAGTTCGATAGGCAAAGAGGCAGGCAAAAAGGCTCTTGCCTCCGGTATCCAGTTCGGCTCACCGATCGCCGCGCAGCGGCCGATATGCTCCACGGCATGAGCTATGCCCTGTTCGATCGTCTCGTCCGATACGTCGGCCCAGTCGACACCCTCATGGTCGATCAGGCGCACCAGCACGTCGATCTTCGGATGCAGCGCATAGGCCGCCTCCAGCAATCCGAACAGGTTTTCGGCGTCAGCCGCTGCGACATGGCCGACGACATCGATGGCGAAAAGATCTTCGCGATCGGTGTCGATGCGGCGAACCGCCGGCACGGCCTCGAGAAAATTCAACAGGGAACTCCTTGCGCTCGATTTTCTTCGCACACCTTGGAACACCTGAAACCCTCTGTCTGTTCCCGTTAAAGGCGGTATAGATGCGCAAGATCAGCCTGGAGCCGTGCAAATGCCTGCAAAGCTTTCCGTCAACCTTAATGCCATCGCCATGCTGCGCAACCGACGCGACCTGCCGTGGCCAAGCGTGACCGGGCTTGGACGCATCGCGCTTGCTGCCGGCGCGCATGGGCTGACGGTGCACCCGCGACCCGACGAGCGGCACACCAGGCATTCCGATCTGCCTGAGATCAGGGCGCTGATCGACGACGAGTTCCCGAATGCGGAATTCAACATCGAGGGCTATCCGACCGAGGAGTTCCTGGCGCTTGTGGAAAAGCATCAGCCCGAGCAGGTGACGCTGGTGCCCGACGACCCGGCGCAGGCGACTTCCGACCATGGCTGGAACTTCGCCGCCGAGGCTGCGTTCCTGACACCGGTTGTCAAGCGCCTGAAGAAGGGAGGCTTTCGCGTATCGCTGTTTTCCGATCCGGATCCCGCTGGCGTGAAAGCCGCTCGCGACACCGGCGCCGACCGGATCGAACTCTATACGGGTCCATATGGCAGCTATCATTCCGATTCGGCAAAAGCGGCGAAGGAATTGGAGAAATTGGGAAAAACGGCGGATGCCGCACTGGCTGCAGGGCTCCAGGTCAACGCCGGGCACGACCTTGTGGTGAGCAATTTGCCGGCACTGGCCAAGAGTATCCCGGCATTGGCCGAAGTGTCGATCGGACATGGGTTGACAGCCGATGCGTTGGAGTATGGCATGGCCGCAACGGTCAGGCGGTTTCTGAAGGCTTGTGGCTGGTAGAGAGAGGCGAGCCCATAGGCCGTGCGTTCCCGGCACGGCAGCGCGTCCTTTCCATCCCCGCAGCATAGAGCACCGCACGTCTATGGGAGTGTCGTCCATGGCCCTTGCCCACGCTGGTAGCGAGGCAGAACCCATCGAACAATCCAGCCACTCCAAGGCCGAGCAGCACAGCACCAGAGTTTTGATGCTGGGCGCGTTGGGCGTGGTTTACGGCGATATCGGCACGAGCCCAATCTACGCGTTTCGGGAAGCGCTGCACGCATCGTCGGGACCGGTAGCGCGCAACGACGTCCTTGGCGTGCTGTCGCTTATCGTCTGGGCGCTGACGATCATCGTCACGATAAAGTACGTCGCTTTCGTGCTCAGAGCCGACAACAAGGGTGAGGGCGGCACGCTGTCGCTGATGGCGCTTGCGCGCAACGCTTATCCAAAGGGAGCCCGGTTCATTCTGGGGATCGGACTTTGCGGCGCGGCGCTGTTTTTCGGCGACGCCATCATAACGCCGGCCATCTCCGTGCTTTCGGCGGTCGAGGGCCTGGAAGTGGTGACCCCGACGCTGGAAACTTATGTTGTTCCGATCACGCTGATCATCCTGGCAATGCTTTTTGCCGTGCAACGCTTTGGCACCGGCAGGGTGGCGGCGGTGTTCGGACCGGTGACGGCAGCGTGGTTCCTGGCGATCGGCGCCGCCGGGGTCTACCATCTGCTGGACGACCCGTCGGTCCTGCTGGCGATCAATCCCTATTACGCGGTCGCTTATCTGGCCAATACGCCCACCGGCGCCTTCGTCACGGTCGGGGCGGTGTTCCTGGCGGTTACCGGGGCCGAAGCCCTTTATGTCGATCTCGGCCATTTCGGCCGCAGGCCGATCGTGCTGGCGTGGTTCTCCGTGGTGTTCCCTTGTCTGCTCCTCAACTATTTCGGACAAGGCGCGTTCGTTCTGGCCAACGGCGGCAAACCCACCAATCCATTCTTCCAGATGCTGCCGGATTGGGCGCTAATGCCCATGGTTGGGCTGGCCACGGCAGCGACGGTGATCGCCAGTCAGGCGGTGATCTCCGGCGCTTTCTCGCTGACGCGGCAGGCGGTGCAGCTCAATCTGCTGCCACGTATCGAGGTGCAGCATACTTCCGAGATGCAGTCCGGCCAGATCTACATGCCGCGGGTCAATCTGGTGGTCGCGCTGGGCGTGATGTTGCTGGTGGTCGGCTTTGGCAGCTCGAGTTCGCTGGCTTCCGCATATGGCATTTCGGTGACTGGCGAAATGCTGATGACAACCATCCTGCTGTTCGTGGTGATGCGGTTCCGGTGGAAATGGCAGCTTGCACTGGCAGCCGCGCTCACACTGCTGTTCGGCACGATCGATACTGGATTTTTCCTCGCAAACGTCGTCAAGATCCTCGAAGGCGGGTGGGTGTCGATCACGGTCGCCTGCGGCATGGGGCTGATCATGTCCACATGGATACGCGGCACCCGCTATTTGTTCGACAAGACGCGCCGGAACGAGATCCCGCTGGATTTCCTCGCCGGCAATCTGCTGAAGAAGAAGCCGCATCTGGTGTCGGGCACCGCGGTGTTCCTGACCAGCGATCCGCTGAGCGCGCCGACCGCGCTGATGCACAGCCTGAAGCACTACAAGGTGCTGCACGAGCAGAACGTCATCCTATCGGTGGTGACGGCACCGCAGCCGGTTGTGCCCGACAGCGAGCGCGTCAAGATGGAAATGGTCAACGAGCTGTTCATGCGGGTGACGCTGACCTTCGGCTATATGGAGCAGCCCAACATCCCGCGTGCGCTGGCGATCTGCCGCAAACAGGGCTGGAAGTTCGACATCATGACGACGTCCTTCTTCCTGTCGCGGCGCTCTCTCAAGGCCTCGCCCAATTCCGGCATGCCGGTCTGGCAGGACAAGCTGTTCATCGGGCTGGCGCGCACGGCGGCCGATGCAACGGAATATTTCCAGATCCCGACCGGACGGGTGGTCGAGATCGGGACGCAGGTGGCTATTTAAAAACGTGTCCGTTGCGACATTCCAGGTGGTCTGCCGATCGGACTGAGTCTGCCAAGTCGTGGAGGACTCGCAATATCGGGACGGAGCCATTACGTGACGGCACTTGATATTGCAGCGCAGCAAGCGTAGAGCACCGCCCGCTTACCGGAGTGTCGTCCATGGCCCTTACCAATGCTGGTAACGAGGCAGAACCTGTCGAACAATCCAGCCATTCTGAGGTCGAGCAGCACAGCACCAAGGTGCTGATGCTGGGCGCGCTCGGCGTGGTTTACGGCGATATCGGTACCAGCCCGATCTATGCATTTCGCGAGGCGTTACATGCATCGGCCGGCGGCAACGTCGCCAACCGTGGCGACATCCTCGGCGTGTTATCGCTGATCATCTGGTCGCTGACGATCACCGTCACCATCAAATACATCATGTTCGTGCTCCGCGCCGACAATCGAGGCGAGGGCGGGGTGCTGTCGCTGATGGCGCTGGCGCGCAACAGTTTCCCGACGCGCTCGGCGGTGATCCTCGGCATCGGCATCGTCGGCGCGGCGCTTTTTTTCGGCGACGCAGTCATTACGCCGGCGATCTCGGTGCTATCGGCGGTCGAAGGTATGAATGTCGTCACGCCGACATTCCAGCCCTATGTGGTGCCGCTGACACTGGTCATCCTGGCGATCCTGTTTGCGGTACAGCGTTTCGGCACCGGCGGCGTAGGTTTGGTGTTCGGGCCAGTCACGGCGCTGTGGTTCCTGGCCATCGGCCTTTCCGGCATTAACCACATCATCGCCGATCCGGAAATCCTGCTGGCGATCAGCCCGCATTACATCGTGTCGTTCCTGGTCAACTCGCCCGATGTCGCCTTCGTCACGGTTGGTGCGGTCTTCCTCGCCGTCACCGGCGCCGAGGCGCTCTATGCCGACCTCGGCCATTTCGGCCGCAAGCCGATCGTACTCGCCTGGCTGGCAATCGTGTTCCCTTGTCTGTTGCTCAACTATGTCGGGCAAGGCGCCTTCGTGCTGGCAAATGGCGGCGTTGTCGGTCATCCATTCTTCGAGATGAACCAGGGCTGGACGCTTATTCCGATGGTCGTGCTGGCGACGGCGGCGACCGTCATCGCCAGCCAGGCGGTGATCTCCGGCGCTTTTTCGCTGACCAGACAGGCGGTGCAGCTCAATATGCTGCCGCGTTTCGTTATCCAGCATACGTCGGAAAAACAGTCGGGCCAGATCTATCTGCCGCGCATCAACCTGATGCTGGCGCTGGTGGTGATGTTGCTGGTGGTCGGCTTCGGCGAATCCAGCCGCCTGGCCTCGGCCTACGGTATTTCGGTGACCGGCAACATGCTGGTGACGAATGTGCTGCTTTTTGTTGTGATGACGCGCATCTGGAAATGGCCGCTCGGCGTCGCGATCGCCTTGATGGCCGTGTTCGCCTTCGTCGATACCGGCTTCTTTGCCGCCAACATAGTCAAGGTGTTTGAAGGTGGCTGGGCATCGCTTGCCATCGCCGCAGTTATCGTGATGACTATGTGGACTTGGATCCGCGGCAGCCGCTATTTGTTCGACAAGACGCGCCGGAACGAGATCCCGCTCGATTTCCTTGCCGGCAATCTGCTGAAGAAGAAGCCGCATCTGGTGTCGGGCACCGCGGTGTTCCTGACCAGCGATCCGCTGAGCGCGCCGACGGCGCTGATGCACAGCCTCAAGCACTACAAGGTGCTGCACGAGCAGAACGTCATCCTTTCGGTGGTGACGGCACCGCAGCCGGTTGTGCCCGACAGCGAGCGCGTCAAGATGGAAACGGTCAACGAGCTGTTCATGCGGGTGACGCTGACCTTCGGCTACATGGAGCAGCCCAACATCCCGCGTGCGCTGGCGATCTGCCGCAAACAGGGCTGGAAGTTCGACATCATGACGACGTCCTTCTTCCTGTCGCGGCGCTCTCTCAAGGCCTCGCCCAATTCCGGCATGCCGGTCTGGCAGGACAAGCTGTTCATCGGGCTGGCGCGCACGGCGGCCGATGCGACGGAATATTTCCAGATCCCGACCGGACGGGTGGTCGAGATCGGGACGCAGGTGGCTATCTGAACAAATGGCCGTGCCCTTTGAGGGCACGGCCATTGTGAGGCTCAGCTCACCAGAGCCGCCTTGTTTGCTTCAAGAAATTGCTTCAGCGGCTGCGGCTTCCTGCCGGACAGCGTCTTGACCGCGTCGGTGACCATGCCGATCCGGCCGGAGCGGGTGTTGGTGTCGAAGGAAACGATGACGGGCGCAAACGCTTCGGGAACACCGGCTGCCTTCAATCCCTCGGTCAGCGCTTCATCCGAAAGCTGGATAACTTCGATCGGCTTGCCGGTGACCTCGGTGACGAGGGCTGCAATCTCGGCCATCGTGTGGGCCTTGGGGCCGGTCAGCGTGTATGTCGTGCTTTCGGTTGCGCTCGAAGCAAGGCCGGCGGCGATCGCGGCTGCCATATCGTCGCGCGCGCCATGGGCAATGCGGCCGTCTCCAGCGGATGTGTACCAGTGCCCCGAGGCGATGGCGTGCGGCAGCGCCATGAACAGGTTCTCCTGATACCAGCCGTTGCGGAAGATGGTGTAGGGGATACCGCTCGCCTTGATCGCCTGCTCGGTGCCGTGGTGATCGGGCGCAAACAGTACCGGCGATCCTGGCTCCGGATTGGGCATCGACGTGTAGAGCAGATGCGAAACGCCGGCGCTTCTTGCGGCGGCGACCGCGGTCTCATGTTGCTTCAGGCGCTTGCCCGGAATGGCGAGCTCGTTTGTCGAAATGATCAGAACCCTGTCCGCGCCGATAAATGCACTGGCCAACGACGCGGTGTCGTCGAAGTCGACTGCCCGGATGGTGACGCCTCGGGCTGCCAGATCGGCCAGATTTTCCGGATTACGGGTGGCGGCGATGATGCGCTGAGGGGAGACCTTGAGCGTGTCAAGCAGATGATTGATGACGCCGCGGCCAAGCTGGCCGGAGGCGCCGGTGACGAGAAGGGTGTCGGTCATGAGATGTCCTGACGTTGCGCCGGAGCGGCGGGTGCATATGTTAGTCTCAAAAAGAGACCAGCACTAAAATAGGAATTGACCCATCCTCGTAAAGAAGGCAGTTTTGCGGGAGGTAGGCACACCCAGGGAACCAGCCATGGACGGCAAGATCGTCAATCTGAGATCGAAGCTCGAGATATACAAAGCAGGCAGCGGTGGCGGAAACCTTGCGGATTGCCCGGTTCGCGACGTGATCCAGGGCATAAGCAATAAATGGAGTTCACTGCTGATGGAGGCCTTGGCCGAGAAGCCGTACCGGTTCGGCGAATTGCGGCGGCTGGTGCCCGATATTTCACAGCGCATGCTCACCCAGACGCTGCACGATCTGCAGCGCGACGGCTATGTGCATCGCCAGGTGTTTCCGACCAAACCGCCGAGCGTCGAATACAGCCTCACCGATCTCGGGCGCTCGATGTTTGGACCCTTGCATCAGCTGATCCAATGGGCCGAGCTCAATCACGGCGCTGTACGCGAGGCGCGGAAGATTTTCGATGCTGCCGAGGGCTGAGCCTCAAGGCCGAGACAGCGGCTTGATTTAGCGACAGCACTGAAGGATTGTCCGGCCTGGGTTGGGTCGGGCAAATGGGCAATTCTCTGGACATCGCGATTGCCGGCGCCGGGCCGGCCGGACTTGCCGCCGCGCTCTATCTCGAGCGCGCCGGACATAGGGTCACCATCTTCGAGCGCTTCGACCAGCCAAAGCCGGTCGGGTCCGGGCTGATCCTGCAGCCGACCGGGCTGACGGTGCTTGCCGATCTCGGCCTGCTCGACGACATTCTGGCGCTGGGCAGCCGCATAGACCGCCTGCATGGTGCGGACGCCAGAACCGGCCGCACAGTGCTCAACGTCCGCTATGATGCCCGGCGCGGCAGTCGTTTCGGGCTGGCGGTTCACCGGGCGGCTCTGTTCGGCGTGCTTTTCCGCGCCGTCCGGCGCCAAGCGATCACCATCGAGACAGGTATCGAGCTCGAGACGCTGGAAACCGGCGAACGGGCAACATTGGTCTGCGGCAACGGGCGAAGGATAGGACCGTTCGACCTGGTAGTGGATGCCAGCGGTTCGCGCTCCAAATTGCGGCAGTGCGTGAACAATCCGGGCGAACCGCGACCGCTCGCCTATGGCGCGTTCTGGGCATCGCTTGGCTGGCGCGGCGAAGGTTTCGACGAGCACGCCCTGCTGCAGCGCTACGATAAAGCGAGCGTGATGATCGGCGTGCTGCCGATCGGCCGGCCTGAGCCCGGTGCCGGGAAGATGGCGGCATTCTTCTGGAGCCTGAAGCAGGCGGATGCCGAGTGCGTATGGGCGGCAGGTCTCGATGCATGGAAGGCGAGATTGGCCGCGCTGTGGCCTGAATGCGCGGCCTTCATCGACCAGATCGACAGTTTCGAGCAGCTCTCGCTGGCGCGCTATGGCCATCACACGATGAAGACGCCAGCCGGACGGCGATTGGCCGTTATCGGCGACGCGGCCCATTCGACAAGCCCGCAACTCGGGCAGGGCGCGAACATGGCGCTGCTCGATGCAGCCGCGCTCAACTACGCGCTCATAGGAACGGACCGTATCGATACTGCGCTGGGGGCCTATGTCCGGGCGCGGCGATGGCATGTGCGGGTCTTCCAGGCGCTGTCGCTGGTGCTGACGCCGTTTTATCAATCGGATTCGATTGTGATGCCGTTCGTCCGCGACAGGCTGGTGGCGACGCTGGCAAAAGTCCCGCCGGCGCCGGAGTTTCTTGCTTCCATGGTTACAGGAACGGTGCTCAATCCATTCAAGCCGATCGGGCTTGCGGAAGCGCTGTGGTCGGATCGTTTTGGCGGATGATTTCCGAAAGGTGCGAACCCTTAGCCTGCAAGAATGCATGGAGGCGTTGCGCATGATCGGGAGCGACCGCGTCCTTTACGGATGGGCGTTCGTGCAATGCCTTGCGCCAGGCCTGGATATGCGGTTTTCCGTCCAGGATGCCGAAATCGCCGATCCGGTCAAAGACCTCGAAATAACGGAAAATCGGCCCGTAGACCGTGTCGAGCAGTGAAAAGCGCTCGCCGTCGAACCGTGGCCCAGCCGCGCCGTTCGCCAGTTCCACTTCCAGGCGATCGAACATTGCTGCCAGAGCCCCGCGTTCGGCGATGAAGGCGGCTTCGGTGAGTGCTGAATAGAAGCGGCCGATGGCATTGAGGATTGCCGAGCCGAACTCGATCCAGGCGCGATGCCGGGCACGGGCATAGGGGTCGGTGGGATGCAGCGGATTGGGCTGGGTTTCCTCGAGGAATTCGAGGATGACGAGCGATTCGAAGATCACCGTTTCCTGGCCGTCATGCTCAACGCGGAGCAGTGGCACCTTGCCGAGCGGTGATATCGCCTTGAACCAGGCAGGCTTGTTGGCGAGATCGACCGTGATGCGCTCGAAGGGCACGTCCTTTTCGCGAAGTGAAATCGCCGCGCGCTGCACATAGGGGCAAAGATGGTGGCTGACGAGGATGAGCTTGTCGATCATCTCACTCTCCCCAGACATAGTTCAATGCGCCGTCCTCGACGCGGGTGGAGAGGAACATCAGGCGGGAGCCCTTCGGCGCCGGGCCTTCGAGGCAATCACCGTTGGCCATGTCGAACGAGGCGCCGTGCCACTGGCAGACGAGCTTGCCGTCCTTGCAGCCGAGCGGGCACCGAAATGCAGGCAGACGTTGGCGGCGGCGCGGATACGCTCGCCGCTGCGGTAGACATGGACCTCGCGGCCGAAGAACGGAGCGATCAGGCTGCCTGTTTCCGGAATGTCGGCGATCTTGCAGATTTCATGCTTCATCGGAATTGCCTCTCATGATTGATGCGATTGCATCTATATAGATGCATTTGCATCGATCGTCAAGCTTGATGCAATTGCATCTATCGCCTACGATGCAATCATGACCGGGATTCCTTCACCTCCAGCCATCAAGGCCTGGGCCCGCCTGATGCGGGTTTCGCGCCAGTTGTTGGAACGAGCCGAGGACGCGCTGAAGGACAGTGGCCTGCCGCCGCTTGCCTGGTACGACGTCCTGCACGAGCTTGCCGAGGCGGGCGAGGGCGGATTGCGGCCGTTCCAACTCACCGAGCGCACTCTGTTTGCGCAGTACAACATCTCCCGGCTGCTGGCGCGGCTCGAAGCCGACGGGCAGGTCGAGAAGCTTCCAGTTGCCGATGACGGCCGCGGGCAAACAGTCCGCGTCACAGACAAGGGACGCGAGACGCGCCGCCGCATGTGGGCTGTCTACGGCCGGTCGATCGCGGAGTTGGTCGGCTCCCGGCTTTCCAATGATGAGCTCGACGCGCTGTCAGCTCTGCTTGGGCGCCTGCGAGATCCGCCCGCCCTGGAGTGACACGCCTTCATGACGAAGATGGCGACCGATTGGCGAGGTCAGGCACTGCCCAAGAGGAATGCCAATGTCGCCAGAACGCCAAGCCCGATGCGGACCATATGCAGATTGCCCCATTTGACGATCAATGTCCGAGCTTCAGGATTGACGGAGTTCGCGTCCATCGCCTCCAGCAACCTATTTGCCGGCATCATCACCAGCAGCGTCCATGGCCAAGGCAGGATGATCAGCAAGGCGCCGACCAGATAAGCGAGATTGCCGGTCAGCCACCAGGCGACGACGCCCAGAATACAGGCGATGACGGCGATCGAGGCCTGCATGGCGGCGCCGCGCTTGTAGGAAGGCTGCCATTCCTGCAGCAATGCCTTGTCATCGAGGCGAAGCCGCGCCGGCTGCTCGGCGACGCTGACGTAGATAGCCGCGCCAGCGAACACGGCGGCAACGGTCAAGGCAAGCAATCCGGCGAGCATGATCCGTGTCTCCCGTGATGCCCCGCATGGAGCAAACAGAAATAAAGGCTTGCGTCGGGTCGGGCAATACGCCATAAAACCGAACCGTAACGTACGGTACGCCATCGAGCTCGTATCTGAACTGCGGGTGAGTTTGCCTCCTGAGGAAAAACTGTGTTGCACGCTGTGACCGACATCGACACCAGCGAGGCGCTGACGGAGCGGCAGAAGGACGTGCTCGACGCCGCCCTTCGCCTGCTGGTCGAAGAGGGCGATCAGTTGACCATGACCGCCGTGGCGCGGCGGGCGAGCTGCTCGAAGGAGACGCTCTACAAATGGTTCGGCGATCGCGACGGGCTGTTGACGGCAACGGTACAATGGCAGGCGTCCAAGGTGCGGGTAGTGCCGGTCGACCGCAAGGGGCTCGACCTCCCTTCGCTGACGGCGAGCCTCGAACGCTTCGCTTCGGACTGGCTCAAGGTAATTTCGAGCGACACCTCGATCGCGCTGAACAGGGTGGCGGTCGGCCATGCTAGTTCGGGGAAGGACGATCTCGGCGCCATCGTGCTGGAGAACGGTCGATTTGCGCTGGCCAAGCGCCTCAAGCCGGTGCTGGAGGCCGGGAGACAGGCCGGGTTCCTTGAATTTTCGGACGCGGAGACGGCGTTCCGCACCTTTTTCGGGCTGGTCGCCCGTGACGTGCAGATCCGCCTGCTGCTTGGCGACCGGCTGGAATCGACTGATGCGGCGATCGGCGGCGATGCCGTCCGGGCGACGCAGCAGTTTCTCGCTCTTTACGGGGCAAAAACCGGGCCGCAGGGCCCATAGAGCCGGATGATTTCAGGTCAAATCGACCTGAAATCTGAATCCGGCTCTACACTAAAAGATGGAGCATGATGTCGTCCGAAAACCGCTTCACACTTTTCGGCATCATGCTCTGGTTCAAAACGGGAAGGAAGAAAAATGCGTGTCTATTACGATCGCGACGCCGATCTCAACCTGATCAAGGGCAAGAAGGTCGCCATCATCGGCTATGGCAGCCAGGGCAGGGCGCATGCGCTCAACCTCAAGGATTCCGGCGTCAAGGACATCGCCATCGGCCTCAAGGCCGGCTCGGCGACCGCCAAGAAGGTCGAGGCCGACGGGCTCAAGGTGATGAGCGTAGCCGATGCCGCCAAGTGGGCCGACCTGATGATGATGGCGACGCCGGATGAGCTGCAGGCCGACATCTACAAATCCGAGATCGCGCCAAACATCCGCGATGGCGCGGCAATCGCCTTTGCCCACGGCCTCAACGTGCATTTTGGCCTGATCGAGCCCAAAGCTTCGGTCGACGTCGTGATGATCGCGCCGAAGGGGCCTGGCCATACGGTGCGCGGCGAATACCAGAAGGGCGGTGGCGTGCCGTGCCTGGTCGCGGTCAACCAGGACGCTTCGGGCAATGCGCTCGACCTGGCGCTCTCCTACGCCTGCGGCGTTGGCGGCGGCCGCTCGGGCATTATCGAGACCAATTTCCGCGAGGAGTGCGAGACCGACCTGTTCGGCGAGCAGGTGGTGCTGTGCGGCGGCCTGGTCGAATTGATCCGCGCCGGCTTCGAGACACTGGTGGAAGCCGGCTACGCGCCGGAAATGGCTTATTTCGAGTGCCTGCACGAGGTCAAATTGATCGTCGACCTGATCTACGAAGGCGGCATCGCCAACATGAACTACTCGATCTCGAACACCGCCGAATGGGGCGAATATGTCTCGGGCCCGCGCATCATCACTGCCGAGACCAAGGCCGAGATGAAGCGCGTTCTGAAGGATATCCAGACCGGCAAGTTCACCTCGGAATGGATGCAGGAATACCGCGCCGGCATGTCGCGCTTCAAGGGCATCCGCCGCAACAACGACAGCCACCAGATCGAGGAAGTCGGCGCCAAGCTGCGCGCGATGATGCCGTGGATCTCGAAGAACAAGCTGGTTGATAAGGCCAAGAACTGAAGGAAATCCACGTTCGTTTCGTTACCCGTCCTCGGGCTTCGCCCTGCGGGCGCGTGGGAATTTCCATGAACAAGCTGGTCGACAAGGCCAAGAACTGATCGCGATTTCATGCCGATCAAGAAAGGCCGGCGGAGCGATCCGCCGGCCTTTTCGCATCAAGATTGTGTGGTTTCCAGGCTTCTGGACAGGCGCACTATCCTCATCACCGTGATATGCCTGTGCGGGGCATGGCACAAAAGTGCCAAGGGGGTGAGAGTTGGAACTCAAATTTCTGTTGGTCGGGTTTGCCTGCGCGGTTGCCGGCATGCTCTCCCTCGTCACGTTGCTGAAGTGGTGGGAGGTGAGGGCGGTCAGCCGCTGGTCTCCCACGCCGGGAAAGATCATCTCGTCGCGGGTCGAGGCTCGCGAGGTGACCAGTTCGGGATCCGGTTCGGACAGCAGAGGGTCGACCGAAATCCGCAACTTCCCGGCAATCACCTTCGAATACAAGGTGAACGGCAAGACATTTCGCAGTTCGCACTACAGCGTGCAGGAGAACCTTGGAAACTTTGCCGTGGCGGAAACCCTTGCGAAATTTCCAAACGGGGCCGGCGTAACCGTCTTCTACAATCCGGCCGATCCAGCCAAGGCCGTGATCGAACGCACCATGCCCGACGGCTCCTTCAAGTTCATGGTCCAGCTTTCGGCCGGGCTGGTGGTCGGCGCGCTTGTATTGGTCTTCTCCGTCGGCGGCGTCCTCGAAGCGATCCGGCCGTTTTTGCCCAGGCCGCAGAACCTCGGCGCCGCGGCCCTGCTGCTTTTCATGGGATTGTTTGTCCTGCGCATGGGCTTTGCCCAGAAGTCACTTGCGGAACAGGCGGCCAAATGGCCGATCACGGCAGGACGCATCGATGCTTCGGGCCTGCAGAAATTCGAGACCCGCGACAGGTCCGGAGGCGGCTATCGGCCCTGGCGAACAGTCTTCAAATCCCGCATCGTCTACAGCTATAGCGTCGCCGGCCAGCGCTACGCCGCCGATCGCATCGCTTTCGGCGCAAACGTGACGGCTTCGCTGCCGAGCCTCGTCAGCGGTCAATCACAGCGCTACCTCCAGGGCGACAAGGTTGAGGTCCACTACGATCCCGACAACCCAGTTGCAGCGGTTCTCGAATGCAGGGTGAGCGGGCTTTGGCTCCTGTGGGTCTGCGCCGTTGGCTTGATAGGCGGAGCCGCGCTGCTTGTCGGGGTGATCTAATGCTGAAGCTGCCGTCCTAGACGCTGTAGATCCAGAGGAAGAGGACACTTGTCGTCAGCACCTGACAAGAACTCCGCTGTCGAAGCCCGGCCATGTCAGTCTCAACGTCGCCCCGTCGACCACAATATGGATGACACGGGAGAACGGCTCTTCGGCCGACGGGTCGGATCCGTAACATTGGCTGGCCCGCGCCACCCAGCCCGTAGGCGTCTTGAGAAACGTTGCGTGTTCGCAGCCGAGAGCAGGGACCGACAGCGCGTCGCGGTACAATGTGTAGACAGTCTGGCGTTGAACATCCGCAACGGCGGTACAGTTCGATCTGTCCCCGGACCATGTGCCCATATAGGGTTCCGTGGCAAAGGCGCTGCCGCACGAAAATGTTAGGATCGAAATGAGCATCAAGAGATTTCGCATCATCGATTCTTTCTTTTCGACGTGGCCTTGGGCCAGTGCTAAAGCATCGGTGCTCAAACTTCACAATGATGCTGCTCCAAGGGACTTAAATGATCATCCGCAAAGCAGCAGCTATTTTTCTGAGCATGCTGAGCCTGTTGCAAGCAGCGAACGCAACAGAATGTTCGCTCAGCCATGCGACCTATCGCGAGCCGCGTTCGGGAGCGACGATACAGTTCCGGCCAACCAACAACGAGCCGGCCGCGCTGACGACCGAGGTCTTTTCGTTGATCGTGCCCAACACCGACGTTCGTCTGCCGTCGGACATTACCTGGACCAATGGCAAGTACTCGTTTCCTGTGGGCACGATCCGGCACACCTGCACCGACGACGATCGTGAGGCTGGTCTCGAGGACGGCACCGGGCTGTGCAGAGTGTGGGATGGGCAGGTCTATGCGTTCAATGCAGGCGGTGCCGAGCAGTTGAGTTCCCGCGAAGCCTCGCCGGCACCGGCAGGGTTGCTGTTGCCTAACTTCGGCGCGATTTTTACCGAATGGCCCGATTTCGCCAAAGCCAATCCCGACGGTTCAGCCTGGGACGCCTTTAGCTTGACGGGTTGTAGCGATGAATAGCAAGAGACTGCCGGCCTGCATCTTCGCCCTGCCGGTCCTTATGGCCATGGCAACCGGCGCTCGTGCCGACCAAAGGAAGCCGTCGCGTCCGCCTGTCGACAAATGCGCTTGGGAACGGCTGGCGGACAGGGATGTCGGGCTGGCTGCCTGGGTGCAGCGTTGCGATTTCGGTTTTCGCCGGATTCATTTCGAGCTTGGCGGCAATGCTCTTGCCATCAAATACAGCGACGGCGGGCCGGCCGATCCCGTCGTCGAAGTCTTCGATATGCTGCCTGGCGAGGCCGCCGATGCTGCGTTGCAGCGCATTTTTACCGAGAAGACCGAGAAAGCCATCAGCACACGTTGCGTGCTCATGCCTTACACCGAAGGGGCGACGCCCGCGCGCATCCTCCGGTATGTTTTCAGTCCCGATGCCGCCTATCGTGAGGAATTGAAGACCGTCGCCAACCCTGACGAGGTCGGCGTACCGCCTTGCGGCGAATGGGGCGAAGCCCCGGACGGCATTCAGTATTTCGAGGTGCAATCACCCGAACTGCGAAAGCTTCTATTCGTTCGCGTCGGCCAGGATGAGCCGCTGTTTGACGAGCAGACACTGCGAGTCCTGCCACCCGGATAGCGCCGGGATCTCAGCCGTAGTGCCAACTGGGCTTTGGTTCGGTACCGGTGAACATCACGCCGATACGATCCTCGCGGCGCCAGCGGACCACTGCCTTGTAGGCAATGCCGTCGGTCGGAACATAGAGCAGGAACTCATCGGGCACGCGCGCGTCGATCGAGACCTTCAATTCGGCGCCGCCGGCGTGCATGTTGCGCAGCGTGCATGTGACCTCGGAATTGCTCACGCCGGTCAGGATCGTCGCGCCCTTCAAGACGCGCTGCCGGCGTTTGTCCCTCTGTTCGTCCTCGGCCATCGCACGCAATCCAGCCATTTTTCGCGTCTCGGGCGTTCTGATCGGGAGGATTATTAGACCTGCCTGATAAAAATAGCGTTATCAGCAGTCGGGACTGGGCGATGTTCGCGGTTCCTGGCTGGAAGAAGAAGAAAAAGGCGCCGCGAAGCACGGCGCCGAATGATGCTTGTTGTCGGCCTGCTTACCTATAGGGCGAGTAGCATTGCTGGCGCGGCCCGTAATAGGGCTGGAAGGTATTGTCCCAGGCGCGGTACGACCGGTAGCGATTGTAACACCATTGGACATGTGCACTGGAAAGCCGCCCTGCGCGATAATAGCGGCGCGGTGGCGGCGCGTCGTAGTAGTTGTAGCTGTTGTACAGGCTGCCAAGGCCGAGCCCCAGGCCCAAGCCAAGAATCGCGGCACCCGCACCATCATCATAGTAGCCGCCGCGGTAATGGCGGCGATGGTGGCGCCAGCGCCAGCTGTCGTCCCAGCCGCCATTGTCCCAGTGTCTCGAAAAATGACGGCCGCGGAAATTGTGGGACCGCCATCTCCAATCGTCGCCGCCGTGCCATTGCCGAAAGCCGTGGTTGCGCCAACGCCATATCTGCCTGTCGTTGCCGCCGGCCCAATCTTCACGAATTTGCACGATGTCGGCGGCATTGCCCGCCACCGGCAGCAGAGGTTTGGGCATCGGCCCGGCAAGCGACGGGGCCGAGAGGCCGGCGATCAGACCGAGGGCCATCAGCCCGGATCTGGCGGAAGATAAAAAGAGCGGTTTCATCGCACTCTCCGAAGATTCAGGCCCCACGCCCAGAATACCCCGAGGAAGGGCCTATTGATGGAACTTTCCATCTGAACGGAAGATGAACAAAAAGGTTCCGTCAACCATAGGGCGCGCGCGATCAATCAGAGCCGTCTGGTTTCTGCGCCCTTGTTTTCGGGCGCGCTTGCGGGCAAAGGTCAAAGCCATGTCGCTGCGCCTTGCCACCTTCAACGTCGAAAACCTGATGAGCAGGTTTGATTATTCCGGATACCGCAATCAGCTCAACGAAGATCGCACGCTGGCGCTTTTCGACATTCAGAGCGAGGCCGAATACAAGATGCTCGAGCAGGCGCGGGCCATCGCCCAATCCGACGACACGCGGCAGTTGACGGCGCTGGCGATCGCGGCCACCCGCGCCGACATCATCTGCATGCAGGAGGTCGACAATATCGAGGCGCTGAGGGCCTTCGAATATGGCTATCTGTTCAAGATGGTGGGGCAAGGCTACCGCCAGAAATACACCACCGCCGGCAATGATTCGCGCGGCATCGACGTCGCCGTGATGATGCGCAACGAGACCGCGCAGGGCCAGCCAATCGAATTCGTGCGCATGACCAGCTACGCCTATGTCACGTTCGAGCAATTCGGGCTGCACACGGCGGAATTGGCAGCGCTTGGTTACCAGGCCAATGAACGCATCTTCCGGCGCGACTGCCTGGAAATCGATCTGACGGTGGCTGGCGCGCCGTTGACGCTGTACCTCGTTCATTTCAAGTCGATGGGCTCGCCCCGCAACGGCCTCGACGGCCGTGAAGCGACAATGCCGCTGCGCATCGCCGAAGCTCAAGCAGTGCGCCGGATCATCGAAGAGCGCTTCGGTAAGGACCATGCCGCCGACAAGCGCTGGGCAATCTGCGGCGACATGAACGACTACCGGCAGCGCGTGAAGATTACCGGCGATGCCGTCGACGGCTACCGTTTCGAGGTCATCGACGAGAGCCGGTCCTGCATCGATGTGCTCACTGCCGGCGGCTTTTGTGAGAACGCGGTCGAGCGGCGGCCGGAAATGGACCGCTGGACTTTCTATCACACACGCGGACCGGAAGAGCGGCATCTCTGCCAGCTCGACTACATCCTTTTGTCGAGCGCGCTGGCCAGGCAGAACGCCACCGCGGTTCCCGATATCATCCGCAACGGCCAGCCTTGGCGCACCATATTTCCAGCGGGCCAGGAGGTCGAGCGCTTCCCACGTGCCGGGTGGGACCGGCCGAAGGCATCCGACCATTGCCCGGTAGCAATTGCCCTCGACATGGTGTGAGACAGGCGTGAGTTTCGATCTGCCGCGCAACGTCATCCTGCCGGTCGATACCATCGACGTCCGGCTCGATCCCGGCCCGCACCCGTTCGAGCGCGATAATGCCGAGGCGATCGCCGCAAACTGGCGGCGTGAGACCGCAGCCAAGCCGGCGCTTTTCGACGGCATCGTGGTGCTGCTTTCCGCTCTCAGCTATCGCGACAATCGCCTCGTTGGCCGCTGCCATGCGGTGCGGTATTCGACCTTCATGCTTTGGCGCGGCAATCGACAGGTGGCCGGGGCCGAGCACGCCTATGCCCATGCCATGCTGGTCGCCGGCGACAATGCGCTTGTGGCGATCCGCATGGCGCCGCATACGGTCAATGCCGGCCGCATCTACTTCGCCGCCGGTTCGTTCGAGCCAACCGATTTCCGCGACGGCCTTGTCGACGTCGACTTCAACATGATCCGCGAGGTGCGCGAAGAGACCGGTCTCGACCTGTCAGGCGCGACACGCGGCAGGCGCCATTACGCCCTGTCGACGGCAAGCGGCACAGTGATCTTTCGCCGCTACCGCGAGACGGCGTCCGCCGACGACCTGGCACAGCGGATCAGCGCTTTCGTCGCGGCCGAGTCAGAGCCTGAAATCGAAGGCCCCGTAATCATCCGCAATGCAGCCGACCTGCCGGACGGGCTGATGCCGCATATGAGACCGCTGATCGAATGGCACTTTGCGAGCGAGCAAGGTTTCCAACTCTAACGTCGTAGCCTACCTTCAATAGCCTTGCGGTCGTTGCGGGCGGCAACAAAATACAACAGCACGCCGAGACCCAGGAGCGCGCCCATCGCCGTTCCCATCGTCTGCCCAATTACCTGCTGGAAGTCAGCGGTGACGCGATCGGGATTCTCCATCCCATAAAGGATCAAATTCCACCAAAGCCCTGCCAAGGCGGCTTCGACGATCACAATCGCCAGAGCCAGTCGCGCTTTCCTGCTCATCCATTGTTCCCCCTTAGTCCCCAACAGCATTGTTATCATTGCAGAATGTGCTGCGACAAGGGCAGGTTGCATAAAAAATTGGCAGCGTCTGGAGGCGACAGTTGCTGCAACGCTCTATTCATGCCTCAGCGCGTCGATGGGGTTGAGCCGCGCGCCGCGCAGCGCCGGGAAGAAGCCGAACACCATGCCGATCAGCGCGGAAAAGCCGACCGCAAGCAGGATGACCGCCGGGCTTGGCGCAAACGGGATCGTCAGCGTCAGCGAGGCGAGGCCGGCAAGGGCCAGGCCGATCAGGATGCCGATGATGCCGCCAAGCAGCGACAGCACGGTTGCCTCGACCAGGAACTGGATGAGGATGTGCTTTTCATGGGCGCCGATAGCGAGCCTGATGCCGATCTCGCGCGTGCGTTCGGTTACCGAGACCAGCATGATGTTCATAATGCCGATGCCGCCGACGAGCAGGCTGACGCCGGCGACGGCGCCGAGCATGCCAGTCATGGTGGTGGTCGCGCTGGCCATGGCATCGGCGATCTGGGTCATGTCGCGGATCGAGAAATCATCGTCGCGGTCGGGCGGGATGCGGCGTGTGTCGCGCAAGATGTCCTCGACGCGCTGCTGCAGCACTGTGGTTGGCGTACGGTCGTCGGCGGCGACATAGATCGAGTCGATGTCGCGATTGCCGGCAATGCGACGCTGATAGGCGGCGAGCGGCATCAGCACGACATTGTCCTGGTCCTGGCCGAAACCGGTATAGCCCTTCGGTTCGAGCAAGCCGATGATCTTGCAGGAGGTGCGGTTGACGCGGATGATCTCGCCTTCGGGGTCGCCGGCGCCGAAGAACTGCTGGCGCACCGTCTCGCCGATGAGGCAGACGCCGGTCCCCGAGCGGGTTTCCGAATCGCTGAACGGGCGGCCCGAAACCAGCTTCCAGTCGCGGGCATCGAGATAGGCGCTGTCGGTGCCGGTGACGCCCGAGGTCAGGCTTTCGGTGCCAAAAATGACGCGCACCTGCTTTTGCGACGCCGGCGCGATAGCGCGCGCGCCGTTCAGATGCGCGACAAGCGCGGTGAGATCCTTGTAGGCAAGAGGCCGGACCACCTGGTCGAGCCCTCCCGGGCCGCCAGGCCCGGCCGGACGGCCGGAACGGATGACAAGCAGATTGCTGCCGAGCTTGGAAATGTCGGACTTGACCTTCTCGGTGGTCCCCGAGCCGATGGTCAGCATGGCGATCACGGCGGCAACACCGATGACGATGCCGAGCAGCGTCAGGAACGAGCGCAGCACGTTGCGGCGGATGGAGCGGAGCGAGAGGCGAACGGTTTCCCAGATCATGGCTAGGCCATCTCGAGATTGGCTGTGTCCAAGGCAACATGGCCATCGAGGAAACGGATCGTGCGCTGGGCATAGCCGGCAACATCGGCTTCGTGCGTGACCATGGCGATGGTCAGGCCGAGCTCGCTGTTCAGCTGCGTCAGGAGTTCCATGATCTCGTGCGTGCGGGCGGTGTCGAGATTGCCGGTCGGCTCGTCGGCGACGAGCAGCGTCGGCCTGGTGACGATGGCGCGGGCGATCGCCACGCGCTGCTGCTGGCCGCCGGAGAGCTCGGCCGGTGTATGATGCTCGCGGCCGACAAGGCCGACCTCGGCAAGCGCCTGCATGGCCAGGCCGCGGCGCTCGCGGGCACCAACGCCGCGATAGATCAGCGGCAGTTCGACATTCTCCGCCGCCGTGGTGCGCGGCAAGAGATTATAGCCCTGGAAGACGAAGCCGACATAGAGGTTGCGCAGCACGGCGCGGCGGTTGCGGTCGAGGCGGCCGGCATCGATGCCCTGAAAGCTGTAGGTCCCGGCCGTCGGCGTGTCGAGGCAGCCAATGATGTTCATGGCCGTCGATTTGCCTGAGCCCGACGGACCCATGATGGCGACGAATTCGCCGCGTCTGATGGCGAGGTCGACGCCGGCCAGCGCATGCACCCGTGCCTCGCCCTGGCCATAGCTTTTCCAGACCTTGTCGAAGCCGATGAGGGTCGCGCCCGATGCCACGATCAGCTCCGCTGCTGCGAGGCGGTAATGACTTGCGCGCCTTCCTCCAGGCCGGAAACGATCTCGGTCAGTTCGCCATCTGTCGAGCCGACCCTGACGTTGACCGGATGCGGCCGGCCATTCTCCAGCACGTAAAGCGTGCGCGAGCCGTTGATGGGCTTCGTCGCCGCCTGCCGCTGGCGGTTGCCGCCCGGGCGCCCCATGCGGCCGGTGAACAGGTCGGTGAGGCTCCAGCCGCGCTCCGCCGTCTGCGCCGGCCGGTAGCGGAAGGCGATCGATGGCACGGTGAGCACGTTCCTGGCCTGCTTGGTGACGACCGAGACGGTGGCTGTCATGCCGGGCCGCAACAGGAGCTCGCTATTGTCGACGTCGAGTCTTGCATCATAGGTAACGACACCGTCGGTGGTGACCGAGGCATAGGAAATGTCGCGGATTTCGGCGTCGAATGGCCGTTCGGGGAACGCGTCAACGGTGAAGCGCGCATGCTGGCCGGGTTTGACGGCGCCGATATCGGCCTCGTCGACCGCAGCCTTCAATTCCATGTTCTTCAAATCCGCGGCGATGACGAACAGCACCGGCGCCTGCAGCGAGGAGGCGACCGTCTGGCCGGGGTCGACCGAGCGCGTCAGTATGATGCCGTCGATCGGAGCGTAGATGGTACTCTTGGCAAGATCCGTCTGCTGCGCCTTGAGATCGGCATTGGCCATGGCGAGGTTGGCTTTGGCGATATCAAGCGCCGCCTTCGAGCGGTCGCGGGTGGCGATTGCCGCTTCAAGCGACTGGTCCGTCGCCATGCCGCGCTTGGTCAATTGTGCCGCGCGCACCAGCGCCTTTTCGTTTTCGGCCACGGTCACGGTGGCGTCCTCGACGCTCGCCGTCGCCGCCTTGGCCGAGGCCTGGGCGCGCTCGATCTGCACCTCCAGCTTGGCGGTGTCGAGCGCGGCCAGCACATCGCCCTTCTTCACCAGCTGGTTCTCGTTGACCGAAACCGAGCGGACGACGCCGGAGAGTTCGCTGGAAATATCGACCTGGGTGAGAGGCTGCAGCGTGCCGGTAGCCGAAACCGCGACGGTAAGGTCGGCCATGGCGGCCAGTGTCGTGGTATACTCGATCTTGGCGGGCGAGCCCGCATACCACTGGTAGCCGACGACACTCGCGGCGACGGCAAGCAGTGCGAACACTGCGTAAAGCCAACCGCGACGGCGTTTTGTCTTCAGGCCCTGGTGGTCGAGCCCGAGCGCCGTCTCGATGGCGGAAGCGGATTCCGTCTTTGGCAGGTTGACAATCTGGTCCACGCCGGACCCCTATGTTCAGTGATATCCCATCAGTGCACAAATCAGGCCTTATGGTTCAAAATTCAAATTAAATTTCGCTCATGTTGGGAATGAGGCAGAGGACTTACTGAGATGCAGCCGCGGAATTACTTGCTTTACGACGTATTCACCACCAACCGGCTGACCGGCAATCCGCTGGCCGTGGTGCTCGACTGTGATGGGCTGGACGTTGCGGCGATGCAGGCGGTGGCGCGCGAGTTCAACCTCTCCGAAACCGTCTTCGTGCTGCCGCCGGACAACCCGAAGCACCGGGCCCGCATCCGTATCTTCACGCCCGACTATGAAATGCCGTTCGCCGGCCACCCAACCGTCGGCTCGGCGATAGCGCTCGCCGAAATGGCGGGAGAGGCCGCCGGCATCTTCGTGCTCGAGGAGAATATCGGCCCGGTGCGCTGCGCTGTCAGCAAGCACGACGGTTCGACCTTCGCCGAGTTCGACTTGGCAAAACTGCCGGAGCAACTGGCATTGTCGGCCGATCCCGAGGCGATCGGCGCCGCCCTTGGCCTCGGACCGCACGAGATCGGCTTCGAGAACCACCGCGTTTCGTTCTGGTCGGCGGGCGTGCCCTACGTGGCCATCCCCGTCGCCAATCTGGAGGCGGCCGCCCGGATCAGGCTGGACAACCAGGCCTGGTCGGAGCTCGCACCACGCAAGAGCGATTGGGCCTTCGCCAGCCCCTATGTCTATTGCCGCGAGACGGTGCATCACGACAGCGCCTTCCATGTCCGCATGATGGTGCCTGGCAATCCGTCCTACGAAGACCCGGCGACCGGGTCGGCGGCGGCCGCGTTCGCCGGCGCGATCATGCATTTCGACGGCCCGACCGACGGTGTTTCACAACTATGGATCGAGCAGGGGCTGGAGATGGGCCGGCCTTCGCGCATTCGCCTCGAACTGAATGTCGAAGGCGGCAAACTGGCGGCCGCCCGCATCGGCGGCCATGCGGTGAAGGTGGCTGAAGGCAGGTTTTTTGTCTGATCCTACCCTTACGTTTCGTCATCCCAGGGTCTGCGCTCCGCTTCGCGTTCGCTCCGCCCAGGGATGACGAGACCCCGTGCGATTTGTCGGGAAATGAATCCGGCAGGGCTGGACATGGCGGATATCGGCGGCTATATGCCCGCCAACGCCGGTTTTGCCGGCCGAGTGGGTGCGTAGCTCAGTTGGTAGAGCAGCTGACTCTTAATCAGCGGGTCCACAGTTCAATCCTGTGCGCACCCACCAAATTTTTCAGAAAATTGGTGGAAAGACCTAGAAAGCCGGATGTTTCGCCGCTATCGGGTGGCCGCATTTATGCAACCGCTATTGGATAGTCGGCCGCAGACAGCTGAGGATCGCCCGCACTATGGCCAAGACGCCGTCGACGGCATCGAAGTTTGTCCTGCTTTTACCGACGGTCCATTTAAGGTCGAGTGCTTCGGGCAAACGGAGGTCCTGACAGACAAAACAGCCTGAAAGCATAAAGAGGTCTAGATGTCTCGGATCGCCTTCCGAATAGTAAGGAAATTGGAAGAACAACCTTATTGGACCACCATATGCCAGCTTGAAGGTCATCGAGAATCTAATTTCGTGACCAAATCTATCTTCGACAATTCCGCTAAAACTAAGGTCTCGGGCATCGTAGTGATGCCACTGCGTCGATAATCCCAAAGAATCCCAAGCCCTGAGGGTATGCGCTTTCAGTTCTTTGCGATTGGGGAATTTTGCCTCTTCAGGATCGTAGGGAAGGGGTGGACCGATGTAGTCTGTCTCGGTTCGCCAATCTTCCGCGGCGCTGCGAAGATCTTCAAAAATCTGAACGATTCTCGGGTCTGTCTGCTCGCCAGAAAAGATTGAGATTCGCCATTGAGAAATCATCTCGCATAGCTCTTCGACCGTATGGCCCGATCGCTCTGCCCAATCCTCGGTGGCGAGTATCCACGGCGAATTGTATTTCAGCCCGGCAAAGGCGCCGCTCTTGCTGTCGAAATCTCTGATGATCCGAGCAAGAATATCGCGAAGCCCCTGTTTCGGGTCTCCGAAGATCTGTGAGCGTTTGTTCATCAACGCGATCCGCGCTTGGCTCCGCCTTACTTCTCCGAGACCCCAGCCTCCGCAAAGCTTGCCATGCGGGCGTGGCATTCGAGTGCCGAGCGGACGATGTTGATGGCGAGGCAGGCGCCGGAGCCTTCGCCGAGCCGCATGCCGAGGTCGAGCAAGGGTGGCAGACCGAGCGCTTCGAGCAGGCGGCGGTGGCCGGATTCGGCCGATACGTGAGCGGCCATAGTGTGGGCAAGGCCGGCGGGATGCAGCCCGGCCAAGGGTGCCGCGGCGGCGGTGCAGACGAAGCCGTCGAGCAGCACCGGCACGCCGAGATGGCGCGCCGCCAGTGTTGCGCCCAAGATCGCCGCAAGCTCGCGCCCGCCGAGGGCTGCCGCTATCTTCAGCGGATCGGCCAGCGCCATGGCGTGGCGCTTGAGGCCGGCCTCAATGGCGACAATCTTGCGCACAAGGCCGGCATCGTCGACGCCGGTGCCACGCCCTGTCCATCGTTCCGCGCCGCCACCGAACAGAGCGGTCGAGATGGCCGCCGCCGGCGTGGTGTTGCCGATGCCCATTTCGCCGAAGCAGACGAGGTCGAGTTCCTTGCTGATCGCGTCGTAGCCGGCTGAGACGGCGGCGAGGAAGACCTCGTCCTCCATCGCCGGCTCTTGCGTGAAGTCGCCGGTCGGGCGATCGAGATCGAGCGGGATGACGTCCAGCTCCGCGCCGGCGATGCGGGCAAGCTGGTTGATGGCGGCGCCGCCGCCGGCGAAATTCGCCACCATCTGCACGGTGACCTCCGACGGGAAGGCCGACACGCCTTGCGCGGTGACGCCGTGGTTGCCGGCAAAGACGAAAACCTTGACGCGGTCGAGCTTTGGTATGTCGCGGCCCTGCCAGCGCGCCAGCCAGGCGGCTACTGTCTCCAGCCGGCCGAGGCTGCCTTGCGGCTTGGTCAGCGTGTCCTGGCGGTGGGCGACGGCGTTGGCCGCGGCGTCGCTGCCGCTGTGCAGGTCGAGGCAGGCGGCGCGCAGTTCATCGAGCGATTTGAAAGGCATGGGGGCAAAATCTCCGAAACAGAGTCAAGACAGGGAAACGGAAGCGACGAGCAGGATTGCGATCTCGCCGAGCTGCTGCAGGGCGCCGACGGTGTCGCCGGTCTGGCCGCCGATCTGGTTGAGGCAAAGCGCTCGAAACGCGGCAAACAAGAACGCAAGCAGGATGAGCGCGAACATGGCAGCACTGAACCCAAGCGCCAGCAGCGCGACCGCACCGAGTACGGCACCGATGCCAGCTGTTTTAGCCGAGACGGTGCCCGCTTCGGCCGAAAGGCCGTCGCTGCGGGACGGCGGCAGCAGGTGCATGAAGGCGCCGAGCAGGCCGCGCGAAGCGGCATGCGCGGCAATGAGGGCCCAGAAGACATGAGCCGGGCCGGCGAATCCAGAGAGTACGCTCCAGCGGATCAGCAGCGAGACAGCAAGTGCACAAGCGCCGTAGGCACCGATGCGGCTGTCGCGCATGATCTCCAGCTTTCTGTCGCGCGTCTTGCCGCCGCCAAAACCGTCGGCGACATCCGAAAGCCCGTCCTCATGCAGGCAGCCGGTAGCGAGCAAGATCGCGGCAAGGGCCAACGCGGCAACAGGACCTGCGGCTAGGCCGAGCCTTGTCCCGATGGCGTAGACCAGCGCACCGGCCAGAGCGACGGCGAGACCGGCGACCGGTGCAGCCCAGATCGCAGCGGCAAAGCTGCGGCCACGGAAGTCGGTTCCGGGCAGCGGCAGCCGGGTGAAGAAGACGAGGCAAAGCGCGATGTCTTCGAGGAGCTGCCGTTGCGAGGCGTTCATCCGCCCCTCGCAATGGCATGGAAGAACGTGCCGCTGACATTGCCGCGCCGGTAGCCGGAGGCGCCGAGCGGATTGCCTTGCCCGTCGGCGAGGTCGGCCAGCGGCTCGTCACTGCCGGTCGCAATCATCTGCGCATAGTGGAATTCGTGACCGCGGATCAGCGTGCCTTGGCTGCCGAGCGGACACCCGGATCGCAGCCGTGCCTCGCGGTAGCCGAGGTTCATCTTGCGCTTGGCGAAGCTGGTCGAATGGCCGAGGAGGCCAAGCATCCGATGCGTCTCGCCCGACGCGTCCTCGAGTGCCTCGCCGAGCACCATGAAGCCTCCGCACTCGCCATGCACCGGCCGCGTGGCGGCGAACCTCGCCATGCCCGCCCTGAAATTCGCGGCGGCGGCGAGGCGGCCGGCGTGAAGCTCGGGATAGCCGCCGGGCAGCCAACAGATATCGCAATCGTCGCCAGGCGCCTCATCGGCGAGCGGCGAGAACGGCACGATTTCGGCGCCGGCCTTGCGCCAATGCATGGCGACATGCGGATAGAGGAAGGTGAAGGCGGCGTCCTCGGCGAGTGCAATGCGCTGGCCGGGCGGCGGCAGCGCGTCGCCGAAATTGCCCGGCGCAGGCGTGAATGGCGCCGCCAGCGCCATGATGGCGTCGAGATCGAGCGAGCGCTCGACCATGTCGGCCAGGCGGTCGAGATGCGCCATCAGATTCTCATATTCGCCGGCCTGGACGAGGCCGAGATGGCGCTCGGGCAGGTTGAGCGAGGGATCGCGCAGGATGGCACCGACGACAGGCAGGCCGAGTGCCTCGATGGCATCGCCGCATAACCGGCGGTGGCGCTCGCTGCCCAGCCGGTTGAGCACGACCCCGGCCATGCGCACATCCGGATCGTAAGTGGCAAAACCCTTGGCGACGGCCGCCGCCGTGGTCGACTGTCCGGAGACGTCGAGCACCAGCAGCACCGGCAGGCCGTAAAGCCGGGCAAGGTCGGCAGCCGAGCCGGAACGGCCTTGAGCAGCAGGGATCCCGTCGAACAGGCCCATGGCGCTTTCGAGGAAGATGAAATCGGCATCTTCGGTCGCTTCGCCGGCCAGTGCGTTGAGCAGGGCGGGCGGCATTGCCCAGCTGTCGAGATTGATGCCGGACAAGCCTGTGGCGGCGGTGTGGAAGCCAGGATCGATATAGTCCGGGCCGGATTTGGCGCCGCGCACTTTCAGGCCGCGCCGGGCAAGTGCGCGCAAAATGCCGATGGTGACGCTGGTCTTGCCCGAGCCCGAGCGCGGCGCGCCGATGATGATGGCGCGGGTCATGGCTCACCCGCCAGTGCCGCACGCATCCCGACGATGCCGCCGACGACGATCAGCGCCGGCGAGGTCAAGCCGGCTGCGGCCGTTTCCTCGGCAATTGTGGCGAGCGTGGCGACGACGATACGCTCCTGCGGCGTCGTCGCGGCAATGATGACCGCGGCGGGCGTCGAAGATGGCAGGCCGCCCTCGAGCAGCGAAGCGGCGATCAGCGGCAGGTTGGCCATACCCATATAGATGACCACCGGCTGGCCGGTGCGGGCGATTGCCGCCCAGTCGAGATCATCATCGGTGCCGGCGGCATGGCCGGTCGCCAGGATCAGCGCCTTGTTGATGCCGCGCATGGTGCCGGGAATGCCGGTGGCGGCCAGCGCGCTGAGGCCGGACGTCAGGCCAGGCAGGATGCGGAATGGGATGGTTTCCCCGGCCAGCGCCAGCGCCTCTTCGCCGCCACGCCCGAAAATATAGGGATCGCCGCCCTTCAGTCGGACGACGCGCCGGCCCTCGCGCGCCAGCCGGACCAGCAGAGCTGTGATGTCGTCCTGCTTCATCGATGGCTTGCCACCGCGTTTGCCGGCATAGAACAGTTCCGCGCCCTCGGCGACAGCGACCACTTCTGGCGAGACCAGCGCGTCATAAACCAGCGCGTCGCACTGTCCGAGGGCGGCTAGCACTTCCAGCGTCAGGCAGCCGGGATCGCCAGGGCCGGCGCCGGCCAGCCAGACATGCCCGGGCTCAAGCTGGCGCGGCTTGAAGTTGAGCCGGGTGAGCGCCTGCTCGACCGTAGTGTTTCTGTTGCTGCCGCTCATAATCCGTCCCGTCCGCGAAAGCGTCGCTGGTAGTGCGCGTCGTACAGTGAACTTTCGCCAAAGCCCTCCGCCGCCAGCGAGCGGCCGACGAAGATGATTGCCGTGCGTTCCATCGGATCGGCGGCCAGTTGCGCCTCGATGGTGGCCAGCGTGCCGGTCAGCACGCGCTCGTCCGGCCAGGAAGCACGGAAGACGACCGCCACCGGGCAATCGGCGCCATAGAACGGCGTCAGTTCGGCGACGATCCCGTCGATAGCGTGGATGGCAAGGTGGATGGCCAGCGTGGCGCCGGTGCGGCCGAAGCCGGCCAGCGTTTCGCCGGGAGGCATTTTCGAGGCGCGGCCGGAGATGCGGGTCAGCACCAGGCTTTGCGCGACTTCTGGAATGGTCAGCTCGCGGCGCAGCGCTGCCGCCGCAGCGGCGAAGGACGGCACGCCCGGCGTCAGCGTGTAAGGAATGCCGTGCTTTTCCAGCCGGCGGATCTGCTCGGCAACGGCGCTCCACACCGAAAGATCGCCGGAATGCAGGCGGGCGACATCATTGCCGGCCGCGTGGGCTGCCAGATATTCGGCCTCGATCTCGTCGAGCGACATCGGCGCGGTGTCGATCAACCTCGTTCCGGGCGCGCAGTGCTGCAACAGCTCCGGCGCGACGATCGATCCGGCATAGAGGCAGACGGGACAACTGCCGAGCAGGCGGCTGCCGCGCAAGGTGATGAGGTCGGCAGCACCCGGGCCGGCACCGATGAAGTGAACGGTCATGCCGCATCTCCGCTGATGGCGATGGCGCAAGTGACAGCACCGAGCACGGTGCGCGGCCCGAGCAGTTTTGCGCCTTTGCCGGCGGCGGCAAGCGCCGAGGCTTCGGAAACCGACGGCGTGCCGGCATGCTCCTGCGATAGGTCGGAACGGCTGGTCGTAGATGCGGCTTTGAGTTCATCCTGCTCGACGACGATCACCGGAAGGCGGAGTTCGCGTCCGGCGGCGAAGATTGCCGCTTCATCCTGCTTGAGAGACGCGGTCGCGAGGGCTGAAAGCGCGGGCAGGGCAAGCCCGTGCGCCTCCAGCGCGGTTTCTACCGCAGCAAGCACGTCGCGTGCGCTGACGCCTTTGCGGCTGCCGATGCCCGCGACCATCATGGCTTGACCCATCTCCATTGGGTGACCGGCATAGCCGGCCGCCAGGCCTGCATCGAACCAACCGGCGAAGCACGGGATACAGCGATGCGGGTGAGGTCGCCTCCGTGCGCGGCGTGCCGGGAAAGCAACACGGCCTCCATCTCCAGCGTCACGGAGTTGACGACAAGTCGGCCGGCATCCGGCAAGGCATCGATTGCTGCGTCCAGCACGCCGGCATCGCTGCCGCCGCCGCCGATGAAGATTGCTGCGGGCGTTTCCAGTCCGGTAAGAGCTTGCGGTGCCGAACCTTCGACAACGGTGAGGCCGGGAACGCCGCAGGCCACAGCGTTGCGTCGGATGCGCGCGGCGCGGGCCGGATCTGCCTCAACGGCGATCGCACGCATGGAGGGATGGGCCAGCATCCACTCGATGCCGATCGAGCCTGAGCCAGCGCCGAAATCCCACAGCAACTCGCCGCGTCTTGGCGCGAGAGCGGACAGGGTAACGGCGCGCACTTCGCGCTTGGTGATCTGGCCGTCGTGCTCGAACAAATGATCGGCAAGGCCTGATGTCAGCGGCAGGATGCGTGCTTGCGAAGTCGATTCAACTTCGATCGCGAGCACGTTGAGCGGGTTGATCTTTTCGAGGTCGAAAGTGCCGGCGCTCGCCGAGCGCAGCCTTTCGTTCGGACCGCCGAGCGCCTCCAGAACGGTCAGCTGCGAGGCGCCGAAGCCGAGCTCTGTCAGCAGACCGGCAATCGCTCCCGGTGCATCGCTGTCCGAGGTCAGCGCGAGAATGCGGGTGCAAGGATGCAGCAACGGCCGGATCAGGTCGAGCGAGCGACCATGCAGCGAGGCGATCTCGATATCCTGCAGCGGCCAGCCAAGGCGGGCGGCGGCCAACGAAAAGGCCGAGGGCGCGGGGATCACCCGCATATCCTCCGCCGCGACCTTGCGGGCGAGGGTGACGCCGACACCGTGGTAGAAGGGATCGCCGGAGGCCAGCACGCAGACGCGTCTGCCGGAGAGCGCCAGCACGTCGCGCATCTCGGCATCGAAAGGTGTCGGCCAGGCGCGCGCTTCACCTTTGGCGAGCGACGCGACGAGGGCAAGGTGGCGCTTGCCGCCGAAGACGAATTCGGCCCCCGCGATCAACCGCTTGGCCTCGTCGCCGAGACCCGCTACACCGTCCTCGCCGATGCCGATGATCGTGAGCCACTTTGAGGTGAGCTTGGCGCCGCGCGGAGCTTCAGCAGGCATGATGACCCACCGCATTCTGATCCTCGGCGGAACCATCGAAGCCCGGCAACTGGCCGGAAAGTTGGCCGCGCGCGCGGATATTTCGGTCATACTGTCGCTGGCCGGCCGCACCGAAAACCCGGCCGCGCAGGGGGTGCCGGTGCGGGTCGGCGGCTTCGGCGGTGCCGGCGGGCTGGCGGCGTATCTCCGCCAGAACAAGATCGACCTGCTGATCGACGCCACGCATCCCTATGCGGCGCGAATCTCCGCCAATGCGGCGGAAGCAGCGCGCATGACCGGCGTGCCTATCGTTGCGCTCAGGCGTCCCGGATGGGAGGCGGTCGAAGGTGATCGCTGGATGTTGGTCGACACCGTTGCCAGCGCGGTGACGGCTCTGGGATCGGTGCCGCGCCGCGTGTTCCTGGCGCTCGGGCGACAGGAGGTCGCTGCCTTCAAGGCCGCTCCCCAGCATCATTATCTCATCCGCAGTGTCGACCCGGTCGAGCCCAGGCTCGCTGTGCCCGACGCGACCTATCTCTTGGCGCGCGGGCCGTTTCATGAGGTCGATGAGCGCACGCTGCTCGGAAGCCGTGGCATCGAAGTCGTTGTTTCCAAAAACAGCGGCGGCGAGGCGACCTACGGCAAGATCGCGGCGGCGCGAGCGCTGGGAATCGAGGTGGTGATGATCCGCAGGCCGGTGCTGCCGGACGTCACGTCGGCTGAGACCGTCGAATCTCTTGCCGAGATGGTCGATCATTTTCTGGTCGGTCATGTTCTTGGGCCCGCTGCCGAACGCGGCGTGTAGACCAGCGCGGCCTTGTCACCCCGCTTGATGATCCTGGTTTCCGGCGAGCCGATGATGATGCAGGTCGACATGTCGGCCTTCGCGGCATCGGCGTCGGCCAGCAGAAAAACCTCGATGCGCTCGTCGGGACGGCCGGCGGCACGGCCGAAGATCACCGGCGTGGTGCCGGGCAGGATCGCAGCAAGGCATTCGAAGGCGCGGCCTAGCTGCCATGGGCGCGCCTTACTGATCGGGTTGTAGAGCGCGATTACGAAGCCGGCGCCGGCTGCCGCCAGCAGGCGTAGCTCGATCAGGTCCCACGGCTTCAGATTGTCGGACAGCGAGATGGCGCAGAAATCATGGCCGAGCGGCGCGCCGATGCGGGCGGCGACGGCGAGCATGGCGGTGATACCGGGCACGATGGCGATGTCGACCGCGCGCCATTCGGGTGGGCCCGCCTCTATCGCCTCGCAGACGGCCGCGGCCATGGCGAAGACGCCCGGATCGCCGCCCGACACGACGGCGACATCGTGGCCTTCCACAGCCTTGAGCAGCGCGTCCCTGGAGCGCGCGAGTTCCTCGCGATTGTCGGAAGCGACGCGAATCTGGTCGGGGCGCAGATCGAGCCGGTCGAGATAAGGCTTGTAGCCGTAGAAGAATTTTGCCTCGGCAACGGCGCGGCTTGCCTCCGGCGTCACCTGGTCGGCGTTGCCGGGCCCGAGGCCGATGACAGTGAGGCGGCCGCTCATGCTTCGGCTTTCAATGCGCTTGGCCGGCCCGACCAGCCGGCCACCAGCACGATGGCGAAATAAGGCGCCTGGTCGTCCTTTTTATCGGCCAGCCGCATCGAGACGCCGCCCGGCATGGTGCCGCGCTCGACATAGATGGCCCGCGCCAGCTTGTCGGTTGCCTCCAGCGCGCGCCTGATCTTGGGCAGGTTGCGGCCGACCTTCATGATCACGGCGGCGTCGGTGTCGGCGAGGCGGCGCATCAGCTCGAATTCGCTCATTGTGCCGGGCAATACGGTCAGTACGTCGTCGCCCTGGACGATCGGCAGGCCGGTCGCCGACCAGCAGCCGGACATGGCAGTGATGCCGGGAATGACTTCGGTCGGGAAGCGGTGCGCCAGCCGGACATGAAGATGCATGTAGGAGCCGTAGAAAAGCGGGTCGCCCTCCGAGAGCACCGCGACCATCCTGCCGGCGCTGAGGTGCTCGGCGACCTTTTCGGCCGATTGCTCATAGAAATCGGTTATCTGCGAGCGGTAATCGCTGTGATCCTTGTCGATTTCGGTCGTCACCGGATAGAGCAGCGGCAGTTCGATCAAATTGGGGCGAAAATGGGTTTCGACGATGGCCCGGGCGTTGCTGTTGTTGCCGCGCTTGGCGAAATGCGCGACGACATCGGCCTCGGCCAGCGCGCGCACTGCCTTCAGCGTCAAGAGTTCCGGGTCGCCGGGTCCGGTGCCGACGCCGACAAGCTTGCCTTTTGCAATCGCATTCATAGGCCCGGCCTCGCCAATGCATTGAGTGCGGCGGCGGTCATGGCGCTGCCGCCCAGCCGGCCGCGTACGATGGCGTAAGGCACGCCATAGGAATTTTCGGCCAGCGCATCCTTCGATTCAGCGGCGCCGACAAACCCGACCGGCATGCCGATGATCGCCGCCGGCTTCGGCGCGCCGTCGCGCAGTTTTTCCAGCAGATAGAAAAGGGCTGTCGGCGCATTGCCGATGGCGACGACCGAACCGGCCATGCGCTCGCCCCACAGGTCGATCGCGGCGGCCGAGCGGGTGTTGCCGATCTTTTTCGCGATGTCGGCGGTCCGCGGATCGCGCAGCGTGCAGATCACATCGTTGCCGGCCGGCAGCCGGGCGCGCGTGACGCCGTGCGAGACCATCTGCGCGTCGCAGAAGATCGGCGCGCCGGCGCCCAGGGCCGTGCGCGCGGCGGCGACGAAATCGCTCGAGAAAACGAAGTGCCTGCAAGCGTCGACCTGGCCGCAGGCATGGATCATGCGAATGGCGACGTCGGCCTCGGTTTCGGAAAAGCGCGACAGGTCGGCCTCGGCGCGGATGATGGCGAAGGAGCGCTCGTAGATCGCCGTGCCGTCACGGATGTAGTCGTAGGCGTTCTGGGCGGGCATGCTCATTCCTGTCGATAGATTTCGGTGATGCCGGCCGCGCCGAGCCTCGCCAGGCAGGCGGCAGCGGTTTCGCCGGGATGTCGTGCGCTGCGGATCACCGCTGCAACGCGGCCGATGCCGTGCGCGGCGTCGTAGCCCGGCCTGTATCCGGCGGGCAATGCCTTTGCCGTCCCGTCCACGACAAGTCCGGCTCCGTTTTCGCCACCGACCAGGGTCAGCGCCGCCGGACCGGGATGGGCGCAGCCCTTGGCGCAGCCGGAGATGTGCAGCGTTAAGGAGGAATCGAGGATGTCGCGGTTTTCTGTAGCGATGATCTCGGCGATGTCGCGGGTGGCGATCCGGCCGGAGGCGCAGGCGGGTGCGCCGGGGCAGGTGGCGATCCTGGTGCGCGAATCGGCTGCGTCGGTGACGAAGCCGAGGGTTGCGGCGGTTTTCTGGAGCTGGGGGCAGGCGGCCGGCGGCAGGCCGATGAAAAGCAGCGCGCGGCTTGGAGCGAGGCGGATTTCGGTTGTGCCGAGGATGAGGGCAAGTTGGGTGAGGCTGATGATTTTGTCTGCCGGCATGCTGCCGTAGGGCAGGCCGATGCCGAGGGCGCGGCTGGCGGCAGCCAAATCGAAAACTCCAATGGGCTGGCGATCCGTCGCGCCCCCCTCTGTCCTGCCGGACATCTCCCCCTCAAGGGGGGAGATTGCGCCTTCGTCTCCGCTTTCGCCAATCGCCGAAGGTGCTGGGGGGAAGCCGCCGGCGAAGCTGCCGATCTCCCCCCTTGTGGGGGAGATGTCCGGCAGGACAGAGGGGGGCGCGACGGATCGCCAACTTGCGAGAGATCTCAGCTGCCTCGCCGTCAAATCCCGCGCATGGGCATCGTGGCCCTTTTCGGCAACCATCCTGAGAATGGCGACGGCGATGTCACAAGCCGCATCTTCCTCGGACATCGCCAGCGGCGTGGCACCCTGCGCATCTCCGGCGAGCGATACCCGCCACTTAATTCCGTCGGCGGCCCGCATCCCGACCAGCCTGACATCGGCCGTAACCGCATCCATTGTCAGCTGCCCGCCGCCGTCAACAATCACCGACACCTTCGGGCCAAGGCGTTGCGTAACACCGGCGTCCTCAATTGCCGCCCGAATCCGCTGCGCCATTGGGCGCGGGTCGGCTATCTCCTGCTGGTCGAGCCCGGCCAGCGGGCCGGTCTCTACCGGCACGCCGGTGCGCACCGCGATGCCGAGCGCATCGACCTCCATCGCCAGCAGCCGCGCGCTTGCCGGCGTCAGGCCGCGGATCTGCAGGCTGCCGCGGGCGGTCACTTCCATGATGCCGTTGCCATGGCGCAAGGCGGATTCGCAGAGTCCGATCAACGATTTCGGCAACAGTCCTCCAGCGACCGGATTGAGCCGCACCAGCAGCCCGTCGCCGGTCTGCATCGGCGCCGACAAAGCGGGGCAGGCGCCACGGCGCGAGAAAGCGTTCATGCCGCCACTCCCAGAGCTTGCGCTTCGGCAATCAGTGCGGCGAGATCGTCATCGATCGAATTGCGCAGCGGATGCCAGAGCCCGCGCCGCCGTGCCGACAGCAAACGCTCGGCAATCACCTTCGCCGCCGCCGGGTTCTCGCGCAGGATGAAGGCGCGCACCACGGGGTCGCCAAGATAGGCGTCGTGCACCGCCTCGATCAGCGTGCCCGATATGGCATGGGTAGTCTCAGCAAAGCCGACAAGCCGGTCGACCGTCTCGGCGAATTCCGAGGCGCCGCGCGGGCCATGACGCATCTGGCCGGCGATGAAGCGCGGATTGACGGCGCGTGCCCGCACGACGCGCGACACGGCCTCACTGATCGAGCGCGGCTTCGGTCTTTGCGGGTCCGTGGTGTCGAGCACGATCACGTCGGCGTTTTTGCCGAGCGCGGCAAGTGCTGCCGAAAAGCCGCCGATGAAGGCGACGTCGGCCGAGCCTTCGAGGATGTCGCGGCCGGGGTCGTCGCCGGTATGAACCAGAAGATCGGCCTCGGCGAGGCGATCCTCGAACGCGCCGGGCGCCGAAATGCCTTTGCCCTCGGAGCCGCCATAGGCGTGCGAGGTGGCGGCGAGATAGGTGCGGCCGATCTCTTCGCGCGCGGCCCAGTCGCCGCTCGACAACAAGTCCTCGACGCCCGCGCCGTAAGTGCCCGGCGAGGTGCCGAAAATGCGCGGGCTGATCTTGCCGTCGATGCGGGTCCTAGCGGCGAGCGGGTTTTCCGAATCATCCTCGTCGCGGGTCGCCACCGCGTTGGCCGCGGCGTCGATCAGCGCGATCTGGGTCGGGAACATGTCGCGGAACAGGCCCGATATGCGCCAGGTGACATCGATGCGCGGACGGCCGAGTGTTGCCGGCGGCAGCACATCTATGCCGGTGATGCGGCCGGTGGCGGAATCCCATTGCGGCCGGCAGCCCATCAGCGCCAGGCCTTGCGCGATCTCCTCACCGCCGGTGCGCAGCGAGGCCGAGCCCCACAGGTCGATGACCAGCGAGCGCGGCCAGTCGCCATGCGATTGCATGTAGCTGCGGACCACTTCTTCCGCTGCCACCTTGCCCAGATCATAGGCGGTCGGCGTCGGCATGGTGCGCGGGTCGGCGGTAAACAAATTGCGGCCGGTGGGCAGCACATCGCTCCGGCCACGCGCCGGCGCACCGGCCGGACCGGCAGCGACGTGGCGGCCGTCGAGGGCGGCAAGCAGCGCGGTTTTTTCAGCTGCCGCACTTTGCCGCCGTACCGGATCAGCCTCGCCTTCCGGCAAGCGGCCGTAAATGTGCAGGCCGTCCTTGATGGCGAAATCCTTGAGATCGCAGAGCCAGGCGTCGATGCGGCGCAAAGCCTCGTCGGCTGCGTCGGTCCTGGCGACGCCTGCCTCTGAGGCGAGGCCGGTCTTTTCCGCCGTCTCGACGATCAGCTTCGCCAGGCGGTCGCGGCGGCGGCGGTCGAGCCCGTCGGCCTGGGCATATTCGTCAACCAGTCGTTCAAGCCTGTGCTGGTTTTCGTCCAGTCCGGCGCCGGTCAGCGGCGGCGGCAGATGGCCGAGCGTGACGGCGGCAATGCGCCGCTTGGCCTGCGCTGCCTCTCCCGGGTTGGAGACGATGAAGGGATAGATGACGGGCAGGGGACCGGTGACTATCTCGGGAAAGCAGTTTTCGCTGAGCGCCACGGTCTTGCCGGGCAGCCACTCCAGCGTGCCGTGGGCGCCGACATGGACAATTGCATGGATGCCGAGCGACTTGCGCAGCCAGAGGCCAAAGGCGACCAGCGCATGGCGCGGCGGCAGCGTCGGGTCGTGATAGTCGGCGCGGCGGTCGGCTGGGCGCCCGCGGTCAGGTGCGAGTGCCACGGTGACGTTGCCGAAGGTGGCTGCGCGGAAGGCGAATTTTGCGGCGGCAGGCGCTTGAACACCCCCCTCTGTCCTGCCGGACATCTCCCCCTCAAGGGGGGAGATTGCGCTGTTGTCTCTGCTTTCGCCAATTACCGAGGGCCTTAAGGGAGAGCCGGTGGCGGAACTGCCAATCTCCCCCCTTGAGGGGGAGATGTCCGGCAGGACAGAGGGGGGTGCCTCGCACAAACTTGTCTCATCTGCCGCATTCCCCCATGCGGCCGTCACGGCAGCTATCGCTTCAGCAGGCAATTCCGCCGAGTACCCGAGATAGTCCTCAAACCCCAACCCTTCACCTCCACGCTCCAGCACCTCTAGCAACTCGCGCGGCGTTTGCGGAATCCTTTCAACGGCGTAGCCCTGTTCGCTCAGGTCGTGCAGCATTGCCAGCACGCTGGACGGCACGTCGAGACCAACCGCGTAGCCGGTGCGACCGGGGGCGCTCGGATAGTCGGGGATCAGGATGGCGAGCTTGCGCTCCGCACGCGGCGTCCGCTGCAGGCGCACGAAGGCCTCGACACGGTTCGCCACTTGCGCCACGCGGTCGGGCTCAGGCCGGTTGGCGAAGGCGCGGAAGGCCAGCGCCGGGTCGGTTTCGCTTTCGCCCTTGAATGAAATGGCGCCGGCCAGGATGCGGCCGTCGAGCTCGGGCAGGACGACATGCATGGCAAGGTCGGCGGGCGCCAGGCCGCGCTGATTGGTTTGCCAGATGTCGCGGCGGGTGGTCGCGACGATGACCTGGAACACCGGCACGCCGGCGCGGTCGAACAGGGTTTCGACACCGGGCTCGGCACCCGAGGCGAAAGCTGTGGCGGTGATGGTGGCGGCAGGCTTCAGGGTTGCGAGCGCGGTTTCGACAAAGGCGAGCGATGCCGGGTCCTTGAGGCTGGAGACGAAGATTGGCACCGGCGCCATACCACGTTGCCTGAGCGCTGCAAAAAGCGCGTCGATCGGCGCGACATCTGCGGCCAGCAGCATCGAACGGTAGAAGAGGATGGGGATGATGGGCGCGGCGTCTCCCTCCCCCTTGAGGGGAGGGTGGCCCGCAGGGCCGGGTGGGGTCGTCACGGCAGTGCGCGACGTTTTGTGTAGGCGCGCTTCGGAGAGGACCCCACCCCCGGCCTGCGGCCGGACCCTCCCCTCGAGGGGGAGGGGGACGCCGCGTTCTACGACCCCCAGTCCCGGCTCGTAAAATCCCGCCTTTGGCACGCTAACAGGTTCGGCTACCGCCGCACCCGATCCAGCGAGACTTGCCAGCCTCTGCACCAGCGCCGTCATATTTGCCGGCCCGCCCTCGCGGAAATAGCCAAGCAGGGCGTCCAACTCTTCGCGCGGCAGCGTCGAGCCTTCGATCAGTCGCAAATCCTCGTCGTGGCTCTCGCCCGGTAGGAGCGCCAGCTTGATACCGCGATTTCGCGCGATAACGGCGAGCTGGTCGCAGCCATAGCGCCACCAGTCATAGCCGCCGAGGATGCGGACCAGAATGACCTTGGCGTGGCGGGCGACGCTGTCGATCCACAGGTCGACGGACATCGGATGGCGCAGGTCGCGCAAGGCGGCGAGCCGCATCGACGGCAGGCGGTGCGCATCTGCCTTCCACGCCGCCGCCAGCCCGGCCAGGTCGCTGTCGGTGAAGGACAGCGCCACGACATCCGCAGGCGTTTGCCTGAGATCGACAGGCTCGGCGAGATCGTCGAGCGAGGCGGATGTGGTGGTGAGGATGTGCATCGCGGCTCGTACCTGGGGTCAGCCGGCGAGGATACGCTCGATGGCGGGGCGGTTCAGCCCTTTCAGGCCGATGACGACCAGGCGCGAGCGGCGGTCGTCTTCAGCGGTCCAGGCGCGGTCGTAATAGTGGTTGACGCGCGGACCGACGGCCTGCAGCAGGAGCCGCATCGGCTTGCCGCCGACTTCGACGAAACCCTTGACGCGCAACACGTTTTCTTCCTCCGCCGCCATGGCGACCCGTTGTGCGAGCTCGTCCGGGTTGGACACAGACGCGATGTCGATGACGAACGAGTCAAAATCGTCATGTTCGTGGTCGAGCTCGTCGTCGTGGTGGGTCTTGCGGTTCTCGATGTCGTCCTCGACGGCGAGGCCGAGGCCGAGCAGCACCGACGGGTCGACCTTGCCTTGCGAAGTCGGTACGATCTTCACCGCCCGCGCAACGTCCTTGCCGATGACGGCATTGGCACGGGCCGAGCCGGCTGCGTCCATCAGGTCGCTCTTCGACAGGATGATCAGGTCGGCGCAGGCGAGCTGGTCTTCGAACACTTCCTCGACCGGATCGTCATGGTCGAGCGTCTCGTCCTGCGCGCGCTGGGCCTGCAGGGCGTCCATGTCGTTGGCTACGCGGCCATCAGCCAGCGCCGGTCCGTCGACCACGGCAATGACGCCGTCCACCGTCACGCGGCTTTTCACCGACGGCCACTGGAAGGCCTGGACCAGCGGCTTGGGTAAAGCGAGGCCGGATGTCTCGATCAGGATGTGGTCGACCCTCGGCGTCAGCGACAGGATCTGGTCCAGCGCCGGGACGAAATCATCGGCGACGGTGCAGCAGATGCAACCATTGGCCAGCTCGACGATGTTTTCCTCGGGGCAGGTGTCGATGGCGCAGCCCTTCAGGATCTCGCCGTCAATGCCGATGTCGCCGAACTCGTTGACGATGATGGCTAGGCGCTTGCCTTTGGCGTTTTCGAGCAAATGGCGGATCAGCGTCGTCTTGCCGGCGCCGAGAAAGCCGGTGACCACGGTGCAGGGAACGCGCGAAAGGGAGGCAGCGGTCATGTCAGGTCCTTCAAAAGGTCAAGGGGAGGGATGCGGGCAACCAGGCCGCGCTTCAGGCAATCGGGACGGCCGCGCCATGGAATGAGCCCATCCGTCGAGGTGGCGAACAGCTTTGCCCCGGTGACGAGATCGGCGCCGCTGGTCGTGGTCAGATCACCGAAGACGTAACTCCAGCAGCCGTCGCGCAGCATGGCCGCGCTGAGCCGGCGCTTGCAATTGCCGAGGCATTCGACGGTGCGGATTTTGATGTTTTCGCTGGAAGCGGCGCGGCGCGTGTCCTCTGCGAGCAGTTCGCCGGCGCGCGGATGAGCGTCCGAACCGGTCTCGTCACGGCAGGACGAGCAGACGATGACGGTAACGCCGGCCGGGGAATCACCATGGCCGGACAATAAATCCGCTGTCTCAGCCGGAAAACTGCTGTCGTGTTCCAAATCAGGCTCCTTGCCCGGAAAACCCGCCAGGCGATCGGATTCTTATGTCCTAGACGGCAGGTCTCCTGGCTCGCGGGTCATCGCCTGGGTGCCGCCTTCCCGGGAATATCCCAGTGGTTTTCGGCCGAGGCTCGTCGCTTACAGTTGCGGGGACAGCCGCGGATTTGAAATCGAGATTTCGCACCGCATTCCCTCTTGGCCCCTGCCGTTGCGGGCAGGGGACCGTCTGGAACGGATTTAGGCTTGTGGAGGCAGTCGTGTCAACGCACGTCTATGACGCGGCGATATCCGCGAGCGGCCGGCCGAGGTCGCCGGCAGCGGTCACCTCGATGCGTTCCAGGCCGAGCCAGCCCTGCATCTGCTTCAATTCTTCGAAAAGCTCGGCTGCGGTTTGCAGCGAGGCGCCGGGCTCCGCATAGGCGGCATGGACGCGCAAGACGCCGGCCGGGCGGTCGGCCCTGAGGTCGACGCGCCCGACGATGCTGTCGCCGAACAGGAACGGCAGCACGTAATAGCCATACTGGCGCTTTTCGGCCGGCGTGTAGATCTCGATGCGGTAGTGGAAGTCGAACAACCGCTCGGTGCGCGATCGTTCGAAGACGACAGGATCGAACGGCGCGAGCAAGGCGCGCGCCTCGATCTTGCGCGGCAAACGGGCGTCCTTGTGGAGATAGGCTGTTTTGTTCCAGCCTTCGACGCTCACCGGCAACAGGTCGCCGGCCTCGACCAACTCCTCGATGCGGCCCTTGATGTCGGCGGGCGAGAGGCGGAAATAGTCGCGCAGGTCTCCTGCCGTGGCGATGCCGTGGGCGCGGGCCGAGATGCGCAGCAATTCGCGGTGAGCATCCTCGGGACGGGGAACCGGTAGCGCGAGTACCGCCGGCGGCAATACGCGCTCCGGCAGATCGTAGAACCGTTCGAAGCCGCGGCGATGCGCCGTGGTGATGCGGCCGGCCCAGAACAGCCATTCGAAGGCGTGCTTGGCATGGCTCCAGCCCCACCAGCCGCCCGAACCCTTCTGGCCTTCGAAAGCCGACGCCGCGATCGGGCCTCGTTCGGCGACCTCGCGATAGATGTCTTCGATATAGGCGGCGTGCTCGCGGCCCCATTTGGCCAGTCCGCTGTACATTTCGTCGCCGCACTCGGCCCGCTGCATGCGCCAGCGCATCAGCGGATAGGTCTCGACCGGCAAGAAGGAGGCTTCGTGCGCCCAATATTCGAAGACCATGCGCTTGCGCGTTACGGCGGCGTCGTCGAGCAGCGCCAGCTTGTAGGGGCCAAGCCGCGAATAGAGCGGCATATAGTGGGCGCGCACCACGGCGCTGACGGAATCGATCTGCAGCAGGCCGGTACGGGCAAGCACGCGGGCCAGATGCCGGCGGTCAGGCGTGCCGGTGGGGCGCGGGTCATTGAATCCCTGTGCCGCGAGCGCAATGCGGCGGGCCATGGCAAGCGAGATTTTTTCCTTCATGAAGGCGGCATCCGGACGATTTTAGACAGAGAAAATGACCTGCGATTCCGTGCCATGCTAACAGGGTTTTGGCGGCATTCATGTCAGGAGAGAAAAGTGGAGTAAAAAGCGAAGGAAATCAAACAGGAGCGGATCGGACCAGTTTTCCCGGATATGCCGTCCAGCACCGCGATTTGAACAAGGTTTGACTTGCTTCGCCGAAAGCGCTGCGCTAACCCTCGCCGCGTTGCAGCATAGAGCCTCCTTAAAACGGTTCAGTGGTTAAACTGTCACGCTTCCGCAAGTGGGTCCGGTGCTGTAATCAGAGTGGATTGGCCGCCAACGGAAACTGCAGCATGAACGCACTTTTAGGTTCGTACCTGCCCATCGTCCTGTTCATCGGCGTGGCGCTGATCGTCGGGCTGGCGCTGCTCGCCGCACCCTTCCTGGTGGCCTATCGCAACCCCGATCCGGAAAAGCTTTCGGCCTATGAGTGCGGCTTCAACTCGTTCGATGACGCCCGCATGAAATTCGACATCCGCTTCTACCTGGTGTCGATCCTGTTCATCATCTTCGATCTGGAGGTGGCCTTCCTGTTTCCGTGGGCGGTGTCGTTCAGCCAGATCGGCATGCTCGGTTTCTGGTCGATGATGGTGTTTTTGGCGGTGCTGACCATCGGCTTTGCCTATGAATGGAAAAAAGGAGCGCTGGAATGGGATTGAACGACAGTTCCGGCACGCTCGTCGCGCCGAAGCCCAAGGGCCTCATCGATCCCAACACCGGCAGGCCGGTCGGGTCCGACGATCCATTCTTCCTGGAGATCAACAACGAGCTCGCCGACAAGGGCTTTCTCGTCACCTCGACCGAGGCGCTGATCACCTGGGCGCGCAGCGGCTCGTTGATGTTCATGACCTTCGGTCTCGCTTGCTGCGCCGTCGAGATGATCCATACGTCGATGCCGCGCTATGACTCGGAGAGGTTCGGTGTCGCGCCGCGCGCGTCTCCGCGTCAGTCCGACATCATGATCGTTGCCGGCACGCTGACCAACAAGATGGCGCCCGCGCTGCGCAAGGTCTACGATCAGATGCCGGAGCCGCGCTACGTCATCTCGATGGGCTCATGCGCCAATGGCGGCGGCTATTATCATTATTCCTATTCGGTGGTGCGCGGCTGCGACCGCATCGTGCCGGTCGACATCTACGTGCCCGGCTGCCCGCCGAGCGCCGAAGCGCTGCTTTACGGCATCCTTCTGCTGCAGAAGAAGATCCGCCGCACCGGCACGATCGAGCGGTAAATCGCCGTGGATGAAGATGGGATTATTCATGGCAACCCTGAGCCTTGGCTGGATTTGATGTTCAAGACGTCTGAACAGCGATTTGTAAAAACGGACGCCGGTTCGACGTTTTATTCTTCTGCGCTTTTAGCAGATACGAAATTTGGTGCTGCTGGTCTCGGTGTCGACATTCGACTAAATGATTGGGAGGCTGAGCCGACAAGCGACCCACGAATAGTCTTTTATCATGGCGACGTGAGACTGCGTTCGCTTGGCGATCGAACCAAGAACCTGATTGCTGAAATGTCGGCCAAGCTTTCCTCTTCGGCGCCGGGCCAGGGAGCAGTTACCGAAAAGTTGTTTGTGGAGTGCGTTGCCCTGAACGGGGACCCGGCAAACCTCGAAACCCGGCAGTTTGTCGGAAAGCTGTTTTTTGGCGAGCTGGGTGACGATGATGAATGCCAGGTTTTTTTGACCATTGACGCGGCCACGGAGAGCGGTTGGTTCGGTGAGAAAGATCCGGAAGACTCACGCAAGATTCTGGACTGGTTGGCGAGGCTGTCATGACCCAGGCGTTGAATGATCTCTCGACCTATCTCGGCGAGAAACTGGTCGGCCGGATCGGCGAGGCGGTATTCGCCTATGGCGAACTCACCATCCCAGTCGAGCCGCGCGACCTGATCGAGGTGGTCACCTTCCTGCGCGACGATCCGAAATGCCAGTTCATCTCGATCATCGACGTTTGCGGCGCCGATTATCCGTCGCGGGCGAAGCGCTTCGACGTGGTCTATCATTTGCTGTCGCCGAGACAGAATATCCGCGTCCGCATCAAGGTCCAGGCCGACGAAGAGACGCTCGTGCCGTCGATCACCGGGATTTATCCCGGCGCCGACTGGTTCGAGCGCGAGACCTACGATCTCTACGGCGTGCTGTTTTCAGGCCATCCGGATCTGCGGCGGATTCTGACCGATTACGGCTTTGAAGGCCATCCGCTGCGCAAGGACTTTCCGCTGACCGGCTTCGTCGAGGTGCGTTACGACGACGAAGCCAAGCGCGTCATCTACGAGCCGGTCGAGCTCAAACAGGAATTCCGCAATTTCGATTTTCTCAGCCCTTGGGAGGGGACGGATTACGTCCTTCCAGGCGACGAAAAAGCCAAGACGAATTGAGACGCCAAAATGGCTGAGACTTCCGTTCGCAACTTCAATATCAACTTTGGGCCTCAGCACCCTGCTGCCCATGGTGTTTTGCGGTTGGTTCTAGAACTCGACGGCGAAGTCGTCGATCGCGTCGATCCGCATATCGGGCTGTTGCATCGCGGCACGGAAAAGCTGATCGAGCATAAGACTTACCTGCAGGCCGTGCCCTATCTCGACCGGCTCGACTATTGCGCGCCGATGAACCAGGAGCATGCCTTCGCGCTTGCCGCGGAGCGGCTGCTCGGTATCGAGGTGCCGAAGCGGGGGCAGTTGATCCGAGTTCTCTACTCCGAGATCGGCCGCATCATGTCGCACATCCTCAATGTGACGACGCAGGCGATGGATGTCGGCGCGCTGACGCCGCCGCTGTGGGGCTTTGTCGAGCGCGAAAAGCTAATGGTGTTCTATGAGCGCGCCTCGGGCTCGCGCATGCATGCTGCCTATTTCCGCCCCGGGGGCGTGCATCAGGATCTGCCGCAGAAGCTGATCGAGGACATCGGCAAGTGGATCGACCCATTCCTGAAATCGGTCGACGATCTCGACGCGCTTTTGACCGGCAACCGTATCTTCAAGCAGCGCAATGTCGACATTGCCACCGTCTCCTTGGCGGACGCCTGGGCCTGGGGTTTTTCCGGCGTCATGGTGCGCGGCTCGGGCGCGCCGTGGGACCTGCGCAAATCGCAGCCTTACGAATGCTATGCCGAGCTGGATTTCGACATTCCGATCGGCAAGAACGGCGACTGTTTCGACCGTTATCTGGTGCGCATGGAAGAGATGCGGCAGTCGGCAAAAATCATGCGCCAGTGCGTCGACCTGTTGCTCGGCAAGGAAGGCAGCGGACCGGTGTCTAACCTCGACGGCAAGGTGGTGCCGCCAAAGCGCCAGGCGATGAAGCGCTCGATGGAAGCGCTGATCCATCACTTCAAACTCTATACCGAAGGCTACCGCGTGCCGGCCGGCGAGGTCTATGCGGCCGTCGAGGCGCCGAAAGGCGAGTTCGGCGTCTATCTGGTCTCGGACGGCACCAACAAGCCCTACCGCTGCAAGCTGCGCGCGCCAGGCTTTGCACATCTGCAAGCCATGGATTTCCTCTGCCGCGGCCACATGTTGGCCGACGTTACCGCCGTTCTCGGCTCCCTCGACATCGTGTTTGGTGAGGTCGATCGCTAAATGTCAGTCCGCCGTCTCGCAGAAGCCAGCCTCCAGCCAGCCTCCTTCGCCTTCAACCGGGCGAATGCGGCGGCGGCGAAGCAGTGGATCAAGAAATATCCGAAGGGGCGCGAACAGTCCGCGATCATTCCCTTGCTGATGCTGGCGCAGGAACAGGAAGGCTGGGTGACCAAGGCGGCGATCGAGACGATCTCCGACATGCTCGGCATGCCCCGTATCCGTGGGCTCGAAGTCGCGACCTTCTATACGCAGTACCAGCTCAATCCGGTCGGTACCCGCGCGCATATCCAGGTCTGCGGCACCACGCCCTGCATGCTGCGCGGCTCGGAAGCGCTGATGGATGTGTGCCGCTCGAAAATCCATCACGACCAATTCCACACCAACGACAAGGGCACGCTGTCGTGGGAGGAGGTCGAGTGCCTCGGCGCCTGCGTCAACGCACCGATGGTGATGATATTCAAGGACACCTATGAGGATTTGACGCCGGAGCGGCTTGCCGAGATCATCGACCTCTATGACGCCGGCAAAGGTGCTTCGGTGACGCCAGGACCGCAAAACGGCCGCATCACCTCGGAGCCGGCCAGCGGCCTGACGACCCTCAAGAGCGAAAAGGCGATCCTCAAGGCGACCCGCGACCGGGAAACCAGGGCGGCGACCAAGGCCGCCAAGGATGCAGAGCCGGCGGCTGCCGCCGCAGCACCAGTTCCGCCAGCGGCTTCGGCCGCGCCTGCACCGGCGCCGGTTGCGCCCTCGAATGCCAGCAAGCCGAAAACCGATGCGGTCGAGACCAGCCCGGCGCTGAAATCGCCGTCGGCGACGAAAGTCGCGCCTGCGGCGGAAAGGGGGGCGAGCGTCGCAGCGCCTCTGCATTCGGCCGCCAATGCCAACAAGGCCGAACCGCAGGTCGAGGACGTCTCGAAACAGCGCAAGGGCCCAAAGAACAAGGCCGAGCCGGCGTCTGCTTTCAAGGCGCCGGAGGCCAAGGTCAAACCGGCGAAGGCTGCCGCCAAGGCGGCCAAGCCGTCGCCCGGAAACAGGAGCCGGCCGACCGGCAAGAAGCCGGTCTGAGGAACGAGCAATGCTTCAGGACAGAGACCGCATCTTCAACAACATCTACGGCCGCTTCGACAAGTCGCTGGCCGGCGCCATGGCGCGCGGCGCCTGGGACAACACGCCCGGCATCGTTGCCAAGGGGCGCGAGTGGATCGTCAACGAGATGAAGGCATCGGGCCTGCGCGGCCGCGGCGGTGCCGGTTTCCCGACCGGGCTGAAATGGTCGTTCATGCCCAAACAAAGCGACGGCCGGCCGAGCTATCTCGTCGTCAATGCCGACGAGTCCGAGCCCGGTACCTGCAAGGACCGCGACATACTGCGCCACGACCCGCACACGCTGGTCGAAGGCTGCCTGCTTGCCGGCTTCGCCATGGGCGCGGTCGCCGCCTACATCTATGTGCGCGGCGAGTTCATCCGCGAGCGCGAGGCGCTGCAACGCGCCATAGACGAGGCCTATGCGGCCAAGCTGATCGGCAAGAACAACACCTCCGGCTACGATTTCGACATCTACATGCATCATGGCGCCGGCGCCTATATCTGCGGCGAGGAAACGGCGCTGCTCGAAAGCCTCGAGGGCAAGAAGGGCCAGCCGCGGCTGAAGCCGCCATTTCCGGCCAATGTAGGCCTCTATGGCTGCCCGACGACGGTCAACAATGTCGAGTCCATCGCTGTCGCGCCGACCATCCTGCGCCGCGGTGCCGCCTGGTTCTCGTCCTTCGGTCGGCCCAACAATGTCGGCACCAAGCTGTTCTGCATCTCCGGCCACGTCAACAATCCGTGCACCGTCGAAGAGGCGATGTCGATCCCGTTCCGCGAACTGATCGAGACGCATTGCGGCGGCATTCGCGGCGGCTGGGACAACCTGCTGGCGGTCATTCCGGGCGGCGCCTCGGTGCCGCTGGTGCCGGCCGAGCAGATCATCGACGCGCCGATGGATTTCGACGCGCTGCGCGACCTGAAATCGGGCCTCGGCACGGCGGCTGTCATCGTCATGGACAAATCGACCGATATCGTGAAAGCGATCGCGCGGCTGTCCTATTTCTACAAGCACGAGAGCTGCGGCCAGTGCACGCCCTGCCGTGAGGGCACCGGCTGGATGTGGCGGGTGATGGAACGGCTGGTGCGCGGTGAGGCGCAGAAGCGCGAGATCGACATGCTGCTCGACGTGACGAAGCAGGTCGAGGGCCACACGATCTGTGCGCTGGGCGATGCGGCAGCATGGCCGATCCAGGGCCTGATGCGGCATTTCCGCGGCGAGGTGGAGCGGCGCATCGACGAGTTTTCGCGCAACGCACATCGCGCCGAACCGGTGCTGGCGGCGGCGGAATAGAAGAATTCAAAATGCGGACGAATGTCCGATACGAGGAAACGAGCGCGGGGCAGACGGAAACGACCAGGAGACCACCTATGTCGCTGTTTTCGACACCCGACGATTTTACGCCCGATATGGACCCGTTGTTGAAGATGAACCAGGATCTGACCAGGATGATGCCGAAGGAGATGGCCAATGCCGTCAATCTCCTGGCGCATCCTGTCGCGGGCGCGGCGGCGATGACGGCACTCGGCATCGGTCTTGCCAACCACGCCTTTGGCATCTGGATGGGCGTGCTTTCGGGCGCGGCCGAAACCTCGCAGCGGCTTTGGCAGCCGGTCGCCGAGGATTTCGAGGCCCGGACGGAACGCTTTTCCGCGACCGGCAAAAGCTCCTCGACAAAGGCGCGCGCAGCGACCAAAACCCTGATTGCCGAGGCGCAGTCCTTCGCCAACGATGTGACCGACATTGCGACGAGGACCGCTGCGCGGAGCTTGGCGAATGCCAGCACCGTTGCAGCGGATGCGTCGGCCGGGCTGATGCCGGAGGATTTCAAGCAGCCCAAGCCGATGGATCGGCCAGCCGAGCCGGCTGACCTCAAGGCGATATCGGGCATCGGGCCGAAACTGGAAAAGGTGCTGAACGGCCTTGGCATCTGGACATACGCCCAGATCGCCGCGTGGACGCCGCAAGAGATCGCCTGGGTCGAAGATTACCTGTCGTTGAAGGGCCGCATCGGCCGTGACGGCTGGATCGGTCAGGCGGCCGCGTTGGCCGGGGCCAAAAAGTGAATTCAACATCGTGCGCGGTCTCGGCTGCGCCCGGAAGGAAAGATTGCGGAACGTCCGCAGGGGTTTGAGGCGAAATGGCAAAGCTCAAGGTCGACGGGAAAGAGATCACTGTACCCGACCATTACACGCTGCTGCAGGCGGCCGAGGACGCCGGCGCGGAAGTGCCGCGCTTCTGCTTCCATGAGCGGCTGTCGATCGCCGGCAATTGCCGCATGTGCCTAATTGAGGTGAAAGGCGGCCCGCCCAAGCCGCAGGCGTCCTGCGCCATGGGCGTGCGCGACCTGCGCCCCGGCCCGAACGGCGAGCCGCCGGAAATCTTCACCAACACGCCGATGGTCAAGAAGGCGCGCGAAGGCGTGATGGAATTCCTGCTGATCAACCATCCGCTGGACTGCCCGATCTGCGACCAGGGCGGCGAGTGCGACCTGCAGGACCAGGCGATGGCGTTCGGAGTCGATTCCTCGCGCTACCATGAGAACAAGCGGGCGGTCGAAGACAAGTATATCGGGCCGCTGGTCAAGACGATCATGAACCGCTGCATCCATTGCACGCGCTGCGTCCGCTTCACCACCGAGATTGCCGGCATATCCGAGCTCGGCCTGATCGGCCGCGGCGAGGATGCCGAGATCACCACCTATCTCGAAAGCGCGATGACTTCGGAACTGCAGGGCAATGTCATCGACCTTTGCCCGGTCGGTGCGCTGACCTCCAAACCCTATGCCTTCCAGGCACGGCCGTGGGAACTGACCAAGACCGAATCCATCGACGTGATGGACGCCGTCGGCTCCGCGATCCGCGTCGATAGCCGGGGCCGCGAAGTGATGCGCATCCTGCCGCGTACCAACGAGGCGGTGAACGAGGAGTGGATTTCCGACAAGACCCGCTTCATCTGGGACGGTTTGCGCACGCAGCGCCTCGACCGCCCCTATGTGCGCAAGGACGGCAGACTGGCCCCGGCAAGCTGGGCCGAGGCTTTTGCCGCGATCAAGGAAGCGGTGTCGAACGCCGCACCCGAAAAGATCGGCGCCATATCAGGCGATCTCGCCGCCGTCGAGGAGATCTACGCGCTGAAGCTGTTGATGGCTTCGCTCGGCTCGAAGAACACGGACTGCCGCCAGGACGGTGCCGCGCTCGATCCGTCGCTCGGCCGGGCGAGCTATGTCTTCAACCCAACCATAGAAGGCATCGAACAGGCCGATGCAGTGCTGATCATCGGCGCCAATCCGCGCTTCGAGGCCTCCTTGCTCAACGCCCGCATCCGCAAGCGCTGGCGGGCCGGCAATCTGCCGGTCGGCGTCATCGGCGATGTCGGCGATACGCGCTATGATTACGAGCAGCTCGGCGCCGGGCCGGAATCGCTGAAGGATCTGGCCGACGGCAACGGCAAGTTTTTCCAGCTGCTGAAGAAGGCGACGCATCCGCTGATCATCGTCGGCCAGGGTGCGTTGGCGCGTCCGGACGGCGCGGCCGTGCTTGGCCAGGCGGCGAAGCTCGCCGTCGCCGTCAATGCCGCAAGGGCCGACTGGAACGGCTTTGCCGTACTGCACACCGCCGCGGCACGGGTCGGCGGCCTCGATGTCGGCTTCGTGCCGGGCGAGGGCGGCAGGAATGTCGCCGGCATGCTCGGCGAGACCGATGTGCTGTTCCTGCTCGGTGCCGACGAAATCGACATGGCCAAGACCGGCGGCGCTTTCGTCGTCTATATCGGCACGCATGGCGACAAGGGCGCGCATCGCGCCAACGTCATCCTGCCGGGTGCCGCCTATACCGAGAAGTCGGGCACCTTCGTCAACACCGAGGGCCGCGTGCAGCAGACCAACCGTGCCGGCTTTGCGCCCGGCGAAGCGCGCGAAGACTGGGCGATCCTTCGGGCACTGTCGGATGTGCTCGGCAAGAAGCTACCGTTCGATTCGCTGCCGCAGCTGCGCGCAAAGCTCTATGGCGAATACCCGCATCTCGCCCGCATCGACCATGTCGCTGCCGGCGACCCGGCCGACATCGCCAGGGTGGCCAAGCTCGGCGGAAGGCTGAACAAGGGCACCTTCACCTCGCCGGTCAAGGATTTCTACCTGACCAATCCGATCGCGCGGGCGTCAGCGGTGATGGCGGAGTGTTCGGCCTTGGCGAAGAACGGCTTCAGGCAGGCGGCGGAGTAGACATGGACACCTTCTTCTCCTTCTACGTGCTGCCGGCGCTGCTGATTCTTCTGAAATCGGTCGTGCTGATCGTCGTGCTTCTGATCTTCGTCGCCTATGTGCTTTACGCCGACCGCAAGATCTGGGCGGCGGTGCAATTGCGCCGCGGCCCGAACGTCGTCGGCCCGTGGGGCACGCTGCAGGCCTTCGCCGATCTGCTGAAATTCGTCTTCAAGGAACCGGTGATCCCGTCCGGCGCCAACAAGGGCGTTTTCCTGCTGGCGCCCTTGGTGTCGGCGGTGCTTGCGATCTCTGCCTGGGCGGTGATCCCGGTCAATGAAGGCTGGGCGATCGCCAACGTCAATGTCGGCATCCTCTATGTCTTCGCCATCTCCTCGCTCGAGGTCTATGGCGTCATCATGGGCGGCTGGGCCTCCAATTCGAAATACCCGTTCCTTGGCGCGCTGCGCTCGGCGGCGCAGATGGTGTCCTACGAAGTCTCGATCGGTTTCGTCATCGTCACCGTGCTGCTTTGCGTCGGCTCGCTCAACCTGTCCGACATCGTCTTGTCGCAACAGGACGGGCTGGGCACGCGGCTCGGCCTGCCCAACACCTTCCTCGACTGGCATTGGCTGTCGCTGTTCCCGATGTTCATCGTCTTCTTCATCTCGGCGTTGGCCGAGACCAACCGGCCGCCCTTCGACCTTGTGGAAGCCGAATCGGAACTTGTCGCCGGCCATATGGTTGAATATTCCTCGACGCCGTTCCTGTTGTTTTTCCTCGGCGAATATGTCGCCGTCGTCCTGATGTGCGCGCTGGCCACCATCCTGTTCCTTGGCGGCTGGCTGCCGCCCTTCAACTTCGCGCCGTTCACCTGGGTGCCGGGGCTGATCTGGTTCGTGCTCAAGGTCTGCCTGGTGTTCTTCATGTTCTCCATGGTGAAGGCGTTCGTGCCGCGCTACCGCTACGACCAGCTGATGCGGCTCGGCTGGAAGGTCTTCCTGCCGATCTCGCTGTTCATGGTGGTCGCCACCGCCGCCTTCCTGAAGATCACGGGGTTTGCGTGATGGGCAATCTGACCGCTGGTTTTCTGGGTGCAGTTGTCGGCGTGCTCGTTGCGATCTTTGGCAACATTGTTGTGCTGCCCTACGTCTTGCGGCAACAGGAACGAAGGTTGGCAGCAAACTACCGAGTTCCGGTGTTTGGCTGGGACAAGCAGAAATTGGCGTCGTTTACGAGACTTATGTACCGTTTCCAGATGCCTGTCATTTTCGGATTTATCGGCGCAATTGCTGCAATGCAGATCTTTGGAGGTGCCGAATGAGTGCTCTGTCTCAAGCCGCGAAATCGCTGCTTTTGCAGGATTTCGTCAGCGCTTTCTTCCTGTCGATGCGCCAGTTCTTCGCGCCGAAGGAGACGATCAACTATCCGCATGAAAAGGGGCCGGTCAGCCCGCGCTTCCGCGGCGAGCATGCGCTGCGCCGCTATCCGAACGGCGAGGAACGCTGCATCGCCTGCAAATTGTGCGAGGCGATCTGCCCGGCGCAGGCCATCACCATCGAGGCCGGCCCGCGCCGCAATGACGGCACGCGGCGCACCGTGCGCTACGACATCGATATGGTGAAATGCATTTATTGCGGCTTCTGCCAGGAAGCCTGCCCGGTCGACGCCATTGTCGAGGGGCCGAATTTCGAATTCGCGACGGAGACGCGCGAGGAGCTGTATTACGACAAGGACAGGCTTCTGGCCAATGGCGACCGCTGGGAGCGTGAACTGGCGCGCAACATCTCGCTGGATGCGCCTTACCGCTGATATTTGACGCATGGACGGGGCGAGGGCCCTCGTTTAAGGAACACGCAACTTGCCGACCGGAGGCGGTGGCAAAAAACAGGACGAACGTCCTGTTCTGACAGGAAACCCGGGGGAACCCATGCTGAGTGGACTAGAGGCGGCCTTTTTCTACCTCTTCGCCTTTGTCGCGGTGGCATCGGCGTTCATGGTCATATCGGCGCGCAATCCCGTGCATTCGGTGCTGTTCCTGATCCTGACCTTCTTCAACGCCGCCGGCCTGTTCATGCTGACCGGCGCCGAGTTCCTGGCGATGATCCTGCTCGTCGTCTATGTCGGCGCGGTGCTGGTGCTGTTCCTGTTCGTCGTCATGATGCTCGACGTCGACTTCGCCGAAATGAAGGAAGGCGCCCTGCAATATGCACCGATCGGCGCGCTGGTCGGGCTGATCCTGGCGGCGGAGCTGATCGTGGTGCTCGGCGGCTATACATTCGCGCCGAAACTGGCGGCGACGGTCGCGAAACCCATTCCGGACCTGGCCGCGCGCTCGAACACGGCAGCGCTCGGCGACATCCTCTATACGGATTACCTCTATTACTTCCAGGTAGCCGGGCTGGTGCTGCTGGTCGCCATGATCGGCGCCATCGTGCTGACGCTGCGCCACAAGCCAGGCGTCAAGCGGCAGTCGATCGCCGCCCAGGTCGGCCGCACGGCGGCAACCGGAGTGGAAATCCGCAAGGTCAAGACGGGCGAAGGAGTCTGAGATGGTCGTCGGCATCGCGCACTACCTGACCGTATCGGCGATCCTGTTCACGCTCGGCGTGTTCGGCATCTTCCTGAACCGCAGGAACGTCATCGTCATCCTGATGTCGATCGAGCTGATCCTGCTTGCGGTCAACATCAATTTCGTCGCCTTTTCGGCGGCGCTCGGCGATTTGGTCGGCCAGGTGTTCGCACTGTTCGTGCTGACGGTCGCGGCGGCCGAAGCGGCGATCGGCCTTGCCATTCTCGTCGTCTTCTTCCGCAACCGCGGCTCGATCGCGGTCGAAGACGTGAACATGATGAAGGGTTGACGGAACCACCATGTATCAGGCCATTGTCTTCCTTCCGCTGCTTGGCTTTCTGATCGTCGGCCTGTTCGGCACCTCGCTCGGCGCCAAGGCTTCCGAATACATCACCTCGGGCTTCCTGGTGATCGCGGCCGTGCTGTCGTGGGTCGCCTTCTTCTCGGTTGGCTTCGGCGGCGGCGAGGTGTTCACCGTGCCGGTGATGCGCTGGATCCAGTCGGGCGGGCTGGAGGCGTCCTGGGCGCTCAGGATCGACACGCTGACGGTGGTGATGCTGGTAGTTGTCAACACGGTGTCGTCGCTGGTCCATATCTACTCGATCGGCTACATGCATCACGATCCGGACCGGCCGCGCTTCTTCGCCTATCTGTCGCTGTTTACCTTCGCCATGCTGATGCTGGTGACGGCCGACAACCTCGTGCAGATGTTCTTCGGCTGGGAAGGCGTCGGCCTTGCCTCCTATCTGCTGATCGGCTTCTGGTACAAGAAGCCGACGGCCAATGCGGCTGCGATCAAGGCCTTCGTCGTCAACCGCGTCGGCGATTTCGGCTTTGCGCTCGGCATATTCGGCGTGTTCGTGCTGTTCGGCTCGGTCAATCTCGGCACCATCTTCGCCAATGCGGCGACGTTCATTCCGGCGGAAGGCGCGCCGCAAGGCGCGGCCGTGCTGACCTTCCTCGGCTATGCGCTCGATAAGCAGGCTGCGATGACGGTCGTCTGCCTGCTCCTGTTCATGGGCGCCATAGGCAAGTCGGCGCAGGTGCCGCTTCACACCTGGCTGCCGGATGCCATGGAAGGCCCGACGCCGGTCTCGGCACTGATCCATGCCGCGACCATGGTGACGGCAGGCGTGTTCATGCTGGCGCGGTTGTCGCCGCTGTTCGAGCTGTCGCATTCGGCATTGACCGTGGTCACTTTCATCGGCGCCTTCACCGCCTTCTTCGCGGCGACAGTCGGTCTCGTCCAGAACGACATCAAACGCGTCATCGCCTATTCGACCTGTTCGCAGCTCGGCTACATGTTCGTGGCGCTCGGCGTCGGCGCCTATGGCGCAGCGATTTTCCATCTGTTCACCCACGCCTTCTTCAAGGCGCTGCTGTTCCTCGGCTCGGGCTCGGTCATCCACGCCGTCTCCGACGAGCAGGACATGCGCAAGATGGGCGGCCTAAGGACGCTCATCCCGAAGACCTACTGGATGATGGTGATCGGCACGCTGGCGCTGACCGGTGTCGGCATCCCGGTGACGATCATCGGCACCGCCGGCTTCTTCTCCAAGGACGCCATTATCGAAGCTGCGTTTGCCGGCAACAATGCGGTCGCCGCGTTTGCCTTCATATTGCTGGTCATTGCCGCGTGCTTCACCTCCTTCTATTCCTGGCGGCTGATCTTCATGACCTTCCATGGCGAGCCGCGGGCCAGCCACGAGGTCATGCACCATGTCCACGAATCGCCGCCGGTCATGCTGGTGCCGCTGTTCATCCTGGCGGCGGGCGCGCTGTTTGCCGGCGTGATCTTCCACGGCGCCTTCATCGGCGAGGGTTATGCCGAATTCTGGAAAGCGTCGCTGTTCACGCTGCCGGACAACCACATCCTGCACGAAATCCACGAAGTGCCGTTGTGGGTCGAGCTGTCACCGTTCATCGCCATGCTGATCGGCTTTGCGATTGCCTGGCAGTTCTATATTCGCGCGCCGGAAATGCCTCGGAGCGTCGCCGCCAACCATCGCCTGCTCTACGCCTTCCTGCTCAACAAATGGTATTTCGACGAGCTCTACGACTTCCTGTTCGTGCGGCCGGCAAAGCGCCTCGGCAGCTTCCTGTGGAAGACCGGCGACGGCACCGTCATCGACGGGCTCGGGCCGGACGGCATTTCGGCGCGCGTCGTCGACGTCACCAACCGGGTCGTCAAGCTGCAGACCGGCTATCTTTACCACTATGCCTTCGCCATGCTGATCGGCGTTGCCGCACTCGTCACCTGGATGATGCTCTGATGACCGCCTGGCCGATCCTATCGCTGGTCACCTTCCTGCCGCTGGTTGGTGTGCTGCTCATCCTTTTCGTGCGTGACGACAGCGAGAACGCGCGCCGCAACATCCGCGCCATAGCACTGTTCACGACCGCGTTCACGTTTGTGATTTCGCTGTTCATCTGGACCGGCTTCGACAATTCGCAGCCCGGCTTCCAGTTCGTCGAGAAGTTTGCCTGGCTGGATTCCGGCATCTCCTATCATATGGGCGTAGACGGCATCTCCATGCTGTTCGTCATCCTGACTACCTTCCTGATGCCGCTCTGCATTCTCGCCTCGTGGGAATCGATCGCGAAGCGCGTCAAGGCCTATATGATTGCCTTCCTGCTGCTCGAGACGCTGATGATCGGCGTGTTCTGCGCGCTCGACATCGTCTTGTTCTATGTCTTTTTCGAAGCCGGCCTGATCCCGATGTTCATCATCATCGGCGTGTGGGGCGGCAAGCGGCGCGTCTATGCCTCGTTCAAGTTCTTCCTCTATACGCTGGCCGGCTCGGTGCTGATGCTGCTCGCCATCATGGCGATGTTCTTCCAGTCCGGCACCACCGACATCCCGACGCTTCTGACCCACAACTTCCCGGCCAATATGCAGACTTGGCTATGGCTTGCCTTCTTCGCGTCCTTCGCGGTGAAGATGCCGATGTGGCCGGTGCACACCTGGCTGCCGGACGCGCATGTCGAGGCGCCGACGGCTGGCTCGGTGATCCTGGCCGCCATCCTGCTCAAGATGGGCGGGTACGGCTTCCTGCGCTTTTCGCTGCCGATGTTTCCGATCGCATCCGAAATGTTCGCGCCGCTGATCTTCACGCTCTCCGGCGTCGCCATCATCTACACCTCGCTGGTGGCGCTGATGCAGGAGGACATGAAGAAGCTGATCGCCTATTCGTCGGTCGCTCACATGGGCTTCGTTACCATGGGCATCTTCGCGATGAACCAGGAAGGCGTCCAGGGTTCGATCTTTCAGATGCTGTCGCACGGCCTGGTCTCCGGCGCGCTGTTCCTCTGCGTCGGCGTCGTCTACGACCGCATGCATACGCGTGACATCGACGCCTATGGCGGGTTGGTCAACAACATGCCGAAATATGCAACCGTGTTCATGATCTTCACCATGGCCAATGTCGGCCTGCCCGGCACCAGCGGCTTCGTCGGCGAGTTCCTGACCATGCTCGGCGTGTTCCGGGTCAACACCTGGGTAGCGTTCTTCGCCGCCACCGGCGTCATCCTTTCGGCGGCCTATGCGCTCTGGCTCTACCGCAAGGTGATCTTCGGCGCGCTGACCAAGGAAAGCCTGAAAGGCCTGCTCGACCTGTCGACGCGCGAGAAGGTGATCATCTATCCGCTGGTCGCGCTGGTCATCTTCTTCGGCGTCTATCCGGCGCCGATCTTCGACGCGACCGCCGAATCGGTCAAGGCGCTCGTTACCAATGTCACCGCATCCATCGGCGCCGCGCAGACCGCGGCGGCGAACTGACTGGGGGTTTTGCGAACCATGACGCCGGACCTTCTCTCAAGCCTGTCGCTCTCGACGCCAGAGCTGATCCTCGCCATCGGCGCCTTGGCGCTGTTGATGCTCGGCGCCTATTCGCGCGCCAACACCACTGTCACGGTGAGCGGCCTTGCCGTCGCCGTGCTGGTGATCGCCGGCGCCTGGCTGGTCTTTTCGCCGGGACAGGGCAACGCCTATGGCGAAGCCTTCATCCAGGATCCGTTCGCCCGCTTCATGAAGGTGCTGGCGCTGGTCGGCTCGGCGGTGACGCTGGTCATGTCGGTCCGCTTTGCCCAGGCGGAGCGTTTCGACAAGTTCGAATATCCGGTGCTGATCCTGCTCTGCACGCTCGGCATGATGCTGATGATCTCGGCCAACGGCATGATCGGGCTCTATCTCGGCCTCGAGCTGCAATCGCTGGCGATCTACGTGCTGGCGGCGATCAACCGGGACAATCTGCGCTCGACCGAGGCCGGGCTGAAGTATTTCGTCCTTGGCGCGCTGTCGTCGGGCATGCTGCTTTACGGTATCTCGCTGGTCTACGGCTACACCGGCAACACCGGCTTCCAGGAGATCGCTACGGCGCTGAGCGGCGGTGAGCGCCAGCTTGGGCTCGTCTTCGGCCTGGTTTTCGTGCTGGCCGGCCTTGCCTTCAAGATCTCGGCGGTGCCGTTCCATATGTGGACGCCCGACGTCTATGAAGGCGCGCCGACGCCGGTGACGGCTTTTCTGGCGGCGGCACCGAAGATGGCGGCGATGGCGCTGATGGTGCGCGTCACCATGGGCGCCTTCAAGCCGATCGCCGCCGACTGGCAGCAGATCATCGTCTTCATCTCGATCGCCTCGATGGCGCTTGGTGCCTTCGCGGCCATCGGCCAGACCAACATCAAACGGCTGATGGCCTATTCCTCCATCGGTCATATGGGTTATGCGCTGGTCGGCCTTGCCGCGAACAGCCAGGACGGCGTGCGCGGCGTCGCCATCTACATGCTGATCTATCTGGTGATGACGCTCGGCACCTTCGCCTTCATCCTCGCCATGCGGCGCAAGGAGGGCAATGTCGAGCAGATCAGCGATCTCGCCGGCCTGTCGGCGACCAATCCGATCATGGCGACGATCCTCACCATCCTGATGTTCTCGCTGGCCGGCATCCCGCCGCTCGCCGGCTTCTGGGGGAAATGGTACGTGTTCCTCGCCGCCATCAATGCCAACCTCTACGCGCTGGCGATCATCGGCGTGCTGGCGTCTGTGGTGGGCGCCTATTATTATCTGCGCATCATCAAGATCATGTGGTTCGACGAACCGGTCGGCGGCTTCGTGCCGATGGCGACCGAACTGCGCGTCGTGCTCGGCGCCTGCGGCGCTTTCGTGCTGTTCTACGTGCTGATCGGCGGCCCGATCGGAACCTACGCAGCAGCCGCGGCCAAGACCTTCTTCTAACGGAATGACGTTCAGGCTGGCTCCAACCGCGGCTTCGGAAGGGTTCCGGCTCGAGGCGCACGACACGGTCGGCTCCACCAACGCGCTGGCGCTGGAGCACGCACGGGCCGGCGATCCCGGCAAACTCTGGGTCGTCTCCAAAAAGCAGGAAGCCGGGCGTGGCCGCCGTGGCCGCGCCTGGGCGACGCCCGAGGGCAATCTGGCAGCGACGTTGCTGGTGATCACCAACACCGAGCTTCGGCTTGCCGCGACGCTCGGCTTCGTTGCCGGACTGGCGCTGGCCGACGCGCTCGACGCCGTCGTGCCGAAGGGCAGGATCGCGATCGGCCTCGATGGTGCGAGCCAAGGCAAGAACCGTTTCGAACTGAAATGGCCGAACGATGTGCTTGCCTCGGGCGCCAAGCTCGCCGGCATCCTGCTGGAATCGGCGATGCTGGATGGCGACCGTTCGGCGGTGGCTGTCGGTATCGGCGTCAACGTGGTGGCTTATCCCAAGGATTTGCCTTATCCAGCGACGTCGCTCAGCGCGCTGGGGTCTGCTTGCGATGCCGAGACGCTGTTTCTGGCGCTGTCGGATGCCTGGAGCGAGAATGCGCGGCTGTGGAACGAAGGGCGTGGGCTTGCCGCCGTCAGGCGGCGGTGGCTGGCGCGTGCGGCGGGGCTTGGCGGGCAGGTTGCTGTCAGAATTGACGGTAATGTGGTGCGCGGCACCTTTGAGACCATTGACGAGGACTGCCGTTTCGTGATCCGCGACGATCAAGGTTCGGTTCTGACGATCGCCGCCGGCGACGTGCATTTCGGCGCGGTTGCCTCGGCAGGCGTTTGACTGGCCAATACGTTTGACTGGCCAGCATTGACCAGCTTGAATTTGACCGGCCGACAATTTTGACCGGCCGACAATTTTGACCGGCCCGCAATTTTGACCGGCAAGGAAGGAAAGATCATGGCGACAGCGGAAAACGCCGAACTTGTCTTCGTGCCGCTCGGCGGTGTCGGCGAGATCGGCATGAACTTCGCCCTCTACGGCTATGGGCCGGCCAATGCGCGCGAATGGATCGTGGTCGACGTCGGCGTCACTTTTCCCGATGCAACCCTGCCCGGCGTCGACCTGGTTCTGCCCGACACGCGTTTCATCGAGGAGAACGTCGCCAATCTGCGCGGCATCGTCATCACCCATGCGCATGAGGACCATTACGGCGCGCTCCACGACATCTGGCCGAAGCTCAAGGCGCCGGTGTGGATGACGCCGTTCAGCGCCGGCCTGCTGGAAGCCAAGCGGCAGGGCGAGCAAGGGGCGCCGAAGATCCCGGTGACGATCTACCGGGCCGGCGAGAAATTCACCGTCGGCCCGTTCGAGATCGAGGCGATCCCTGTTGCGCACTCCATTCCCGAACCGATGTCGCTGGCGATCACGACGCCGGCCGGCGTCGTCATCCATACCGGCGACTGGAAGATCGATCCGGCGCCGACGGTCGGGCCGATGACCGACGAGGCGCGCTTCCGAGCCTATGGCGACAAGGGCGTGCTGGCGCTGGTCTGCGATTCCACCAATGCGATGCGGGAAGGGGAATCGCCGTCCGAAGTGGCGGTGGGCGAGGGCCTCAAGAGCGTCATCCAGAACGCCAAGGGCCGGGTCGCCGTCACCAGCTTCTCCTCCAATGTCGGGCGTATCGTCTCCATCGCCAAGGCGGCGCGGGATGCCGGCCGCCAGTGCCTGGTGATTGGCCGCTCGATGAAGCGCGTCATCGATGTGGCTGATGAACTCGGCTATATGGACGGGTTGCCGGAATTCATCGCCGAGGAGGATTACGGCTTCATCCCGCGCGAAAACCTCGTCATCATCTGCACCGGCAGCCAGGGCGAGCCGCTTGCCGCACTTGCCAAGCTGTCGCGCGACGAGATGAAGTCGGTGGCGCTGACGGCCGGCGACACGGTGGTGTTTTCCTCGCGCACCATTCCCGGCAACGAGAAGGCGATCCTCGAAATCAAGAACCGCCTGATCGATCTCGGCATCAAGATCATCGAGGACGGCGATGCGCTGGTGCATGTCTCCGGCCATCCACGCCGCAGCGAATTGCGCAAGATGTATGAATGGGTGCGGCCGCAGATCGGCGTTCCCGTGCATGGCGAAGCGGCGCATCTGGTGGCGCAGGGCTCGCTGATGTCGACGTCCGGCATCGGCCAGGTCGCGCAGGTGCGTGACGGCGACATGCTCAGGCTGTATCCGGGTGCCGCCGCCATCATCGACCAGGTGCCGTTCGGCCGCATCTACAAGGACGGAAGGCTGATCGGCACCGACCAGGCGATGGGCATTCGCGACCGCCGCAAGCTGTCCTTTGCCGGCCATGTCGCCGTCAACGTCGTGCTCGACGACAAATACGAGCTTGCCGGCGATCCCGATCTCGTCGCCATCGGCGTCGCCGAGGCCGACGGCAGCGGCGAGAGCCTGGAAGACATGATGATCGATGCGGCAATCGGCGCCGTGGACTCCATCCCCCGCCAGCGCCGAAAAGACCTCGACCTGGTCCAGGAGGCGGTGCGGCGCGCGGTGCGCGGCGCGGCCAACGAAGCCTGGGGCAAGAAGCCGCTGGTGACGGTGTTCGTGACGAGGTAGTGAATAGTGAATAGTGAATAGTGAATAGTGAGTAGTGAGGTGTTTTGGGTAGCGGTTTGCAATGCGCGCTATATTCCATTTTCACCATTCACCATTCACCATTCCCTACTCCCTACTCACTACCCCAGACCTGGAGCACCCTATGCTCGGACGCCTCAACCATGTCGCGCTTGCGGTGCCGGATCTGGCCGCGGCTGCGGCGGTCTATCGCGATACGCTTGGCGCGCGCGTGACCGCGCCGCAGGCGCTGCCGGAGCATGGCGTTACGGTGGTGTTCGTCGACGTCGGCAACACCAGGATCGAGTTGCTCGAGCCGCTCGGCGAAGCCTCGCCGATCGCCGCATTCCTCGCGAAGAATCCGTCCGGCGGCATGCACCATGTCTGCTATGAGGTGGACGACATTGTTGCGGCGCGCGACCGTCTCAAGGCCAGCGGCGCGCGCGTGCTGGGCGACGGCAATCCGAAGATCGGCGCACATGGCAAGCCGGTATTGTTTCTGCACCCCAAGGATTTCTTCGGCACGCTGGTCGAACTGGAGCAAGCATGAGTTGGGTTTCGTTTGTCGCCCTGTTCTTCGCCACATGGTGGGTGGTGTTGTTCGCCGTCCTGCCGTTCAGCATGCGGACGCAGGACGAGGACCGGGACGTGACGCTTGGCACGGTTCCGAGCGCACCGCGCGGACCGCACATGCTGCGCGCGGCGCTGCGCACGACGATCGCCACGCTGGTCCTCATGGGTATCTTCTACGGCATCACGAGAGGGCTTGGCCTCGGTATCGACGACATCCCGCACATCGTGCCGGATTTCAACCAGAGCCCAGCGCATTAGCCGGCTACCTACCGTGTCCGACTATCCCAGCCTAGCCGAGGCTCTGAAATCAAGCTGAGCCAGCAAGGTCAACCCAAAGTAAAGGCCGGGGCGGGTTTGGGCTGACGCAACGTCATGTAGTTTGGTAATCTGTCGTGCTAACCAGATGATTGCACAAAAAAAATGCAAGGCGCGAGGCCTTGCAATTTAAACGCGTCCGATCTGTTTCCGGTGTCCGGCGGCAGCGAGTTACCGCGCCTAGATCGCATCCTCCCAAGACTTTGACCGCGTAGGAGGGCAGATTTTTCTCCGCCCTCTCGGTTATGGGGGCACACTAGCCTAAGGCGGGTGAAAATGTCACGAAGAATTTTGCCCGGAAACAGGCAATCTCGTGCTGCAGTGCACAATAGTACGGCAGGCGTTGCTTGCGAAACGCCCAGCAAGCCGTGTGCGGCAATTGCGGCGTCTAAGCAGCGCCTGGGCCGGGTTTCCATTCCGCCATGAAATGGCTATGAAGCCGGGGCAAGCAAGCCAGCGCTGCGCCGATTCCGGCGCCGCCATCCTCTCTCACGGACCAGTCCATGCGTTTGTCGCGCTATTTCCTGCCCATTCTCAAAGAAAATCCGCGCGAGGCCGAGATCGTCTCGCATCGGCTGATGCTGCGCGCCGGCATGATCCGCCAGCAGGGGCAGGGCAGCTTTTCCTGGCTGCCGCTCGGCAAGCGGGTGCTGGACAAGGTCTGCCGGATCATTCGCGAGGAGCAGAATCGCGCCGGCGCACTCGAAATCCTGATGCCGACCATCCAATCGGCCGAGCTGTGGCGCGAAAGCGGCCGCTATGAAGACTACGGCAAGGAGATGCTGCGCATCAAGGACCGGCAAGACCGCGATATGCTCTACGGGCCGACCAACGAGGAGATGGTCACCGAGATCTTCCGCTCCTATGTCAAGTCCTACAAGGACCTGCCGCTCAATCTTTATCACATCCAGTGGAAGTTTCGCGACGAGGTGCGCCCGCGCTTCGGCGTCATGCGTTCGCGCGAATTCCTGATGAAGGACGCCTACTCCTTCGACCTCGATTATGAAGGCGCCAAGGCCGCCTATAACCGCATGTTCGTGTCCTATCTCAGGACGTTTACGCGCATGGGTCTGCAGGCGATCCCGATGCGCGCCGACACTGGGCCGATAGGCGGCGACCTCAGCCATGAGTTCATCATCCTGGCCGACACCGGCGAGAGCCAGGTGTTTTGCCATCGCGACTATCTTTCGCTGGCAGTGCCCGGGGCGAGCACCGATTTTTCGAACGACGCCGAGATCGGCGGCATCGTCAAGACGTGGACGACGCCCTATGCCGCCACCGACGAAATGCATGACGAGGCGGCATGGGAAAAGCTCTCCGAAGGCGACAAGGTCTCGGCGCGCGGCATCGAGGTCGGCCATATCTTCCATTTCGGCGACAAATATTCCAAGCCGATGGGCGCCAAGGTGACCGGGCCGGACGGCAAGGATCATTTCGTTTCTGGCGGTTCCTACGGCATCGGCCCGTCCAGGCTGGTCGCGGCGATCATCGAGGCCAGCCATGACGATAACGGCATCATCTGGCCGGAGGCGGTGGCACCGTTCGATGTCGGCCTGATCAACATGAAGGCTGGCGATGCCGAATGCGACCGCGTCTGCGGCGAGCTGAATGCCGCCTTTGCCGCCGCCGGCAAGGAGGTGCTCTACGACGACACCGACCAGCGGCCGGGCGGCAAGTTCGCCACCGCCGACCTGATCGGGCTCCCGTGGCAGGTGATCGTCGGGCCGCGTGGTGTCGCCGCCGGCGAGGTCGAAATCAAGAACCGCAGGACCGGCGAGCGCGAGACGCTGCCGATCGGCGACGTGAAAAAGCGTTTCGGTGCCGCCGTATGAGTGAAGCGGCAGCAGCCAAACCTTCGGCGGCAGGACCCTTTTCCGGCTTCGAGCGCATGGTGGCGTGGCGCTATCTGCGCTCGCGCCGCAAGGAGACGGTGATCTCGGTGATCGCCTCGATCTCTTTCCTCGGCATCATGCTGGGCGTTGCCACGCTGATCGTCGTCATGGCGGTCATGAACGGCTTTCGCGCCGAACTGCTGACGCGCATCCTTGGCGTCAACGGGCACCTGATCGTGCAGCCGCTCGACATGCCGCTGGAGGACTATGACCAGGTCGCCGGCCGCATCAACGGCGTGCCCGGCGTCAAATATGCCATTCCGCTGATCGACGGGCAGGTACTGGCGCAAGGCAATGTCGGTGGCGGCACCGGCGCGCTGGTGCGCGGTATACGCGGCGAGGATCTCGGCAAGATCACGATCGTCGCCAACAACATCAAGGCGGGCTCGATCGTCGGCTTCGACACCGGCGAGGGCGTCGCCATCGGCAGCCGCATGGCCGAGAATCTCGGCCTTGTGCTCGGCGATACGATCACGCTGATCTCGCCCGAGGGCGACGTCACGCCGCTCGGCACGACGCCGCGCATGAAAGGCTATCCGATAACCGCGATCTTCGAGGTCGGCATGTCGGAATATGACAGCTCCATCGTCTACATGCCGTTTTCGGAAGCGCAGCTTTATTTCAACATGGACGGCAGGGCGCAGACGATCGAGATCTACGCCGACAATCCCGACAATATCGACGCGCTGAAGCCGAAGGTCGAAGAGGCGGCGCAACGGCCGATCACCCTCGTCGATTGGCGGGAGCGTAACAAGACGTTCTTCGACGCGCTGCAGGTCGAGCGCAACGTCATGTTCATGATCCTGACGCTGATCGTGCTGGTGGCGGCGCTCAACATCATTTCGGGCCTGATCATGCTGGTGAAGGACAAGGGCCACGACATCGCCATCCTGCGCACCATGGGCGCCACGCGCGGCGCGATCCTGCGCATCTTCCTGATGACCGGGGCTGCGATCGGCGTTGTCGGCACCATCGCCGGCGTGCTGCTCGGCATCGTGATCTGCCTCAACGTCGAGCGCATCCGCCAGTTCTTCTCCTGGCTGGCCAACGAGCGGCTGTTCAATCCCGAGCTTTATTTCCTGAGCCAGCTGCCGGCCCGCATGGATGCCAGCGAGACGATCTCGGTCGTTCTCATGGCTTTGGCGCTGTCGTTCCTGGCGACACTGTTTCCGGCGTGGCGCGCAGCCAGGCTCGATCCGGTCGAAGCGCTGAGGTACGAATGATGGCCGAGGCCATTATCGAGCTGAAGAGCGTCGAACGCCATTATGTACAGGGGCCGCGCAAGCTGACCATCCTGAACGGCGCCGATTTTTCGCTGAAGCGTGGCGAGATGGTGGCGCTTGTGGCGCCGTCTGGCACCGGCAAGTCGACGCTGCTCCACACCGCCGGGCTGCTGGAGCGACCGGACGCCGGCGACGTGATCCTGGCGGGGCGCGCCTGCGGCCGGCTTTCCGACGACGAGCGCACGGCGATCCGCCGCAACGACGTCGGCTTCGTCTACCAGTTCCATCATTTGTTGCCTGAGTTTTCTGCGCTGGAAAACATCATGATGCCGCAGCTGATAAAAGGGCTGCCGCGCAAGGAGGCGGCCGAGCGGGCGGCGCAATTGCTCGACTATATGCAGATCGGCAAGCGGGCACAGCATCGCCCCTCCGAGCTCTCCGGCGGCGAGCAGCAGCGGGTCGCCATTGCGCGTGCCGTCGCCAATGCGCCGCTGGTGCTTTTGGCCGACGAGCCGACCGGCAATCTCGACCCGGTGACCGCTTCCTATGTGTTCGAGGCGCTGGCAGCACTGGTCCGGCAATCGGGCCTGGCGGCGCTCATCGCCACCCACAATCACGAGCTCGCCTCGCGCATGGACCGCCGCGTGACGCTGGCCGACGGCAAGGTTGTGCCGCTTTAGGGTGCGCTGCAATTGAGGCGATGACGGCCTGCGAGCTGCCGTGCGCCGTCCCGCCGCTTTTCGCGCGCCTGTCGGCCCCGAAACGCTCGGCATCTCCCTCTCAACCCTTTCTTAACCCTGTCGAAATGACCGAGCGCAATTCCGGTGACGCCCGGACTGCGATCGTTGACATTCGAACAAAATTAGAACAAAATACGAACATACTAACAACAGGAGAGAGTTATGACCGATCTTGTTCAGGATGTCGTCTCGCTGGTGTGCATGAGCACGTTCCTCATTTCCATGGCAATCTGGATCGGCGCGATGTGAGGATTGAGCTCAAGGGCGGGCTCGATGCTGATGAGCGAGGGCCGCCTTCGCATATTGGCGCAGGCATTGGGCGAGTGTTTCAGCCGGCCTTGCGGGACACTTCGACAGGCGACACCGCGGCGGGCCCGAACACGTCCTCGAAAGCGGATTTCAGCGCCAGGTCGAGGTCGGCCATGGTCACGGGAAGGCCGAGGTCGACAAGGCTGGTGACGCCGTGATCCTGGATGCCGCACGGCACGATGCCGCTGAAATGGCCAAGGTCCGGCCCGACATTGATGGCGATGCCGTGAAAGCTCACCCAGCGCCTCAGCCTGATGCCGATGGCGGCGATTTTGTCCTCGGCCGCCAAGCCGTCGGGCAAAGCGGGGCGGTCCGGCCGAACCACCCAGACGCCGACGCGGTCCTCGCGGCGTTCGCCGCGTACGTTGAAGGCGGCCAGCGAGCCGATGATCCATTGTTCGAGTGCGGCGACGAAGGCGCGGACATCCTCGCGCCGCCGCTTCAGGTCGAGCATGACGTAGGCGACGCGCTGACCCGGTCCATGATAGGTGTATTCGCCGCCACGCCCGGCGGCAAAGACCGGGAAACGGTCCGGCTCGATCAGGTCCTCGATGCGGGCGCTGGTGCCGGCGGTGTAGAGCGGCGGGTGCTCGACCAGCCAGACCATCTCGCCGGCGGCGCCGCTGCGGATTGCCTCGGCGCGCGCCTCCATCACGGCGAGCGCATCGGGATAGGCGGTGAGCCCGGGCTCGATGCGCCATTCGACCGGCGCCGAGCCGGGCAAGGGCAGGAACGACGTGGCGATCTGGCTGCGTTCTGTCATGATATCTCGTCTCGCCACTCATATGGCGGCAATCGGTACAAACGTCCAGTTCCGGCACGTTCGGCCCTTGAAGAGTTATGCCGATGTCCGGCCGATTATTGCTGGCCGCGCACTTGTTTCACCGGAAACGATTTGCTACACGCCGCGGGCCGGTTGGTTCCGGCTCCTACCACGTGCGGTCGTGGCGGAATTGGTAGACGCGCAGCGTTGAGGTCGCTGTGGGGCAACCCGTGGAAGTTCGAGTCTTCTCGACCGCACCATCAAATTCGTGAACTTGGCCCTCTAAGCCATTGAAACTCCAGTCCGGCAGAGCACCCGTTGATGAGGGCGCTTGGCGTTCTTGCCGAAATGCGATACAATTTGGGATACAAACTGAGATACATCGCGAGTTTGGCCCATGCGAAAAGAGGCCGTCGCAGAGCCCGCCAGAGACCCGGATCGCTACCTCGTCCAGCGCGACGGAATTTTCTATTATCATCGGCGAATGCCCGCCAAGATGGTCGGCATCGACGATCGCGGCAGGTTCATTCGCAAGTCCCTGGGAACGGACGAACGCCGCCTCGCACGTGCCATGCGCGACAAGCTCGAAGACGCGGACAAGACCCTGTGGGCGGTGCTTCTTTGCGGCGGCGAGACAAGGTCAGCACTCGATCAGTATCGCGACGCCGTTCGCCGGGCTGAAGCCATGGCGTTTCCTACCTTTCAAATGGACAGGTGGCAGGCTTTCAGAATGTCGATTCAATTTTAAAGCGTGTCGAGGCGCTGGAGCGCGTTCAAGCGGCCCCCGCGGTCGCCGACGCTCTCCTCGGCGGGGTGCAGGTGCCGCCGGTCAAAGTCTCCAAAGCTTTTGATCTCTACGCCGATGAGATCATGGCCCATGAAGTCGCGGGTAAGAGCCAGTCGCAGCGCCGAATGTGGAAGAAGGTAAAGCAGAGAGCCGTAAACAATTTCGTTGCCCTGGTTGGTGACAAGCCGATCGGCGACGTCACGCGTGAAGACGGACTGACCTTCTACCGGTTCTGGCTCAAGCGCATCGCGCCGCCGCCAGACATCGGAGCCGCGACACATTCGGCGTCTGCCGGCAATCGAGACCTCGGCAACATGCGGGATCTCTACAGGCGTTATTTCGCTCATTTGGGCGAGGAACAAAAAGGCACCCCATTCGATGACCTCCGCTTTTCGGAGCGTGGCAAGCGCCGTCGTAAACGGCCGTCATTCGAACCCAAATGGATAACCGATCAGATCATGAGGCCGGGCGCTTAGCATCCCTGGATGCTCAAGCGCGTCGCTGCGTTCTGGCGCTGATCGAGACAGGCACACGCCCAAGCGAGATATGCAATCTTGATGAGACCGTGATCTTCCTTGACACGCCGGTTCCGTATATTCGCATTACCCCACGAGAGGACGCCGATGATCCGCGCGAGATCAAGACCGAATGGTCAGTGCGAGATGTACCGCTGGTAGGCGTCGCGCTGGAAGTTTTTAAGAAAAATCCGCAGGGCTTTCCGCGCTACCGCAATCGTGAAGAGGCGCTTTCTGCAAACCTCAATAAATTCTTTAAAGCACACAAACTTTTCCCGACACCGAAGCACAAGATTTACTCGCTCCGGCACAGTTTCGAGGATCGTATGAAGGAGGCAGGTATCGACAGCGAGCTTCGCAAAATCTTGATGGGCCATACGATAGAGCGTGTAGAGTATGGTACGGGCGGATCGTTGCAATGGCGACGAGCCGAACTCAAAAAAATTGCTTTGCCTTTCGATCCCGAGATCGTTTGAGCCGTTCCTGGACGCGCAGCATTGCGCCCATCTCTGCAATCAATTTCTTCTTCTCCCGTTCAAGACGCTCGTAAATCGGGAGATACGCTCGTCCTTTGTTGCCAGCCTTGTGGATAGCTAGGGCGAGCGTATCCAGAGCGCGGTCAATTCTGTCTAAGGTCACGGGCTCAGGAACAGTGCTTACCTGTGGCAGAACACAGGTCATTGTCTGTCCCGTCTGTTTCCTGTTCGGCGATGACACAGACGAGATAATGGCAGCAGGCGCAGGTGAGAAAAGCGGTTTGCCTCCCGCATCGTGCAGCGGCGATACTTACCGGTCCGCAGCGTCTGGCACTTGGCTGCCAACTCACCCCAGCCAATACCTCGGCCCCGGCCCCTTGCGTCCTGCCATATCGGTAGGGTTTGCAAGGCTACACCGGTCGATCGACAGGCAGCCGCAACCGATGCACTCGGTAAGCCCCGACCTCAGGCGCTGCAACTCGGCGATGCGCTGGTCGATGCGCTTGGTCCACTGGCCCGACAACCGCGACCAATCCCGACGCGACGGCACGCGATCGGCTGGCAATTTGGCGAGCTCGGCGCCGATCTCCTCGAGCGTCAGCCCAATTCGCTGCGCGAAGACGATGAAGGCGATCCGGCGCAGCACGGATCGCGGATAGCGTCTGTGTCCCGAGCCGGCCCGCTCGGACGCGATCAGCCCGCGCTCCTCGTAGAAGCGCAGGGCCGATGAGGCGACGCCGCTACGCCGCGACACGTCGGCGATGGTCAGCATGGAATCCATGCATGAACGAAAGCACGATTCCCGCTTGACTTCAAGTTAACTTGAACTTGTAGAAGGCGCCATAAAGCTTGAAGGAGCACCGGCAATGCAGTCGAATATTGATCTTCAGGGACTTCGCGTGGCGGTTACGGGCGGCACCTCCGGGCTCGGAATGGCGCTTGTGCGGCAGCTGACCGCGCAGGGTGCGTGCGTGGCCTTCGTCGCTCGCACCGCCGCGAATGTCGAACGCATCGCTGACGAGACGGGCGCGCACGGCATTGTCGGCGACGTCGGCAAGAAGGAGGACACCTACTCGATCGCGCTACAGGTAACTGCGAGCCTCGGCGGGCTCGACGTCCTGATCAACAATGCCTCGAGCCTCGGCCCTGTCCCTCTGGCGCTCCTCGCCGATACTGAGTGCGAGGAACTGGAAGTGGCGCTCGCGGTCAACCTGGTCGGCGCGTTCCGGCTGACGAAGGCCCTGTTCGGTGCACTTGCCGCGTCCGCACGCGGGGGCCGTGGCGCGCTGGTGATCAACATCTCCAGCGATGCGGCGGTGAACGCCTATCCCGGCTGGGGCGCCTACGGCACGAGCAAGGCTGCTCTTGCTCATCTGACGGCGATTTGGGACGAGGAGGCGAAGGCTGACGGCATACGGCTCTTCGCGCTAGACCCCGGTGATATGGACACCCCATTGCACGCGCTGGCGCTTCCTGACGCCGATCCGTCTACATTGAAACGCCCCGAGCTGTCCGCTGCCGAGATCATCGAAAAGATGCTCGACGCGTTGCAGGTCCGTGCTACGCTTCACGCCGGGGCAAATACATGATTGCCGCCGACCGTCCCGACCGGCGCGCTGCCAGGCTGTTGGTCCTCGAGGCGGACGGCACGACGCGCGACCTGCCGCGCGCTGAAATCAAGACGCTATTCGGTCCCGGCGATCTGGTCGTCGCCAATGACGCCGCGACCTTGCCTGCCAGCTTGCACGGCACGCATGTCCCGAGCGACGAGGCGATCGAGATCCGCCTGGCAGGCTGGCAGTCGTTTCCCGATCCAACCCGTTTCTTGGCGATTGCCTTCGGTGCAGGCGATCACGGCACGCGCACTGAAGACCGGCCGCCTCCGCCTCCGCTGTCACCAGGCGATCGACTCCGGCTCGGCCCGCTTAACGCCGTCGTAGAGCGCCTTCTCGACCATCCTCGCCTTCTTGAGCTGCGTTTGCCAGGCAACCGCGCAGCGGTGCTTGCAGCACTGGCGCAGCACGGCCGACCGATCCAATACGCGCATGTTCGTGAGCCGTTGGCACTGTGGGATGTCTGGACGAATATTGCCGCCGAGCCGGCCGCGTTCGAGGCGCCATCGGCAGGCTTCGCGCTCGACTGGCGTACGCTCCAGGTCTGGCGTCGGCGCGACGTTGGCTTCGCAACGCTCACGCATGCCGCCGGCGTTTCTTCCACCGGCGATCCCGCACTCGATTCGCGTCTTCCCTTCGACGAGCCCTACCGCATTCCCGAGCGCACCGCAGCGCAGGTCGTGCGGGCGAAGCTCCGCGGCAGCCGCATCATCGCGATCGGCACGAGCGTAGTGCGCGCCCTTGAGGCAGCCGCCAATTCCGATGGCGGTGTGCGTGCCGGAAAAGGCATTGCGACAGGGCGCATCGCGCGGGGCACGCGGCTTCGCGTGGTCGATGCGATTCTCACAGGCGTCCACCAGCCCGGCGAAAGCCATTTCGAGCTCCTGCGCGCCTTTGCCGACGATGCTCTGCTCGCCAAGGCCTCCACAGCCTTTGCCGCCTACCGCTACCGCGCGCATGAATTCGGCGATTCCATGCTGCTCAATCGCCAACCGCTGCTTCTATCGCGCGAACGGAACCGTGCCGAGGGGCTCGAGACGAAGGCTTTACTCGAGGTGTGCCATGATGTCGGCAGGATCGGTGGTATTTCGTGCTCGGCGCGCAAGGAAGTCGGAGCTATGTTACAGCGGACCAAATTCGGCATTTGACCCAAAGTCGAAGTTCCGAAGCCCTCACATTGGGTCCGCATTGCGGGCGAAGCGGACAACATGGCTTGCCGGGCGTCAATGCTTCGATACGTGCCACGGCAGGCAGAGCCTAGCAGGGTCCCAAGAATCGCAGGATTTCGGCCGCGAGCGCATCCGGTGCTTCCTCAGCCATGTGGTGACCACAGTCCAGGCCCTTCCCCTGCAGTCTCGCCGCCGTCCACGGTCGCCAAACTTCGAGAACATCGCCGTAAAGCTGCTCAAGGTCATCACGCAGCGACCACAGAACCATCATTCAATACGGCGGCCCGCCTCTCGGTCTTCCGCGTCGTGCAGACGGTCTATCGTGATACCTGCCCTATAATCTTCTATCATTCCGTGAATGACCCGCGGATCGTGAACGGCCGCGCTGTAATCGGCATAGGCCTCTGGGCCCATCTGTTCGGCGGAGCCACCATGCCAAGCATCGGGATCGGCATTGATAGCGCGCTCCGGCTTCTCTTGCTGGGCGAAGAAGAACCAATGCCACCACGCGGTTGCAAAGCGTGTATCACATCGTTCAAGCGCTTCGAGGATAGGAACGCCATCGAGCACGATGAGATGTGTCACCGCGGAGGGATGATCCATAGCAGTCCGAAAGGCGGTGTGGCTTCCCCGATCGTGCCCGGCGATTGCGAAGCGATCAAATCCAAGGTGCTGCATCAGGGCGATGTCAACGTTAGCATTGCTAATTGCCGTAGGTTCGGCGCATTTATCAAATGCACTGTCAATCGCCAATTGGCCTAATTGGTCAATCAAGTGTCTGCGCTAACCATATGACAGTTCGCGGTGCTTAGCGTCGTTCGACGCATTGAGTTCGTCATTGCGGACAATGCAGTGTTCGTTCGCTAGTGCGGCTAGCGCCATCGGCTAGTGTTTGTTCGTACGCGTCGTATTGGCCTGTCTAGCGTCAATGAAATTGGCGCGTAGTGTTTCTCGTATTCGCCGTTCAGTTGCCGCACGTACTGCGCGCCTGTGTTTGCGCTTGCCGTCGAATGACAGGAGCGTGTCACCATAAAACGCAACACGGTTTGCGGAGCGCTATAGAGTAAGCAGCAACAAAGGATGCCGCTTATGACACTTCTCCAGATCGCTTATCTCTGCCTCGCCGCGGGCGCGTTCATTGCCTTCGTTGGCTACCTCATCGCGTTCTTCGGTATGGGAGGGCACTGAACCGCAGCGCGATCTTTCCGGATTTCGGAAAAGATTTGTCGTGCGTGACAAAGGATTTGTCACCCATGACAAAAAATCTTCGATAAATGGCTAGGTCATCGTCCAACGGAGCGACCTCGATGACCCTGCTTCAAAGTGTGCGAACACGCGATCTCACGGACATCGGAATTCCGGCTGCTATCTGGCCCGGATGTGTGACGAGGGCCTGCTCATCAAGATCGGCTATGGCATCTATCGCGCCACAAATCGGAAGGCGGCATAATCGGATCTTGGCTAATCTCCGGAGAATGGCAACGTTTGCAGCGGTTCGATCGCTCGAATGGAAGCTATGGCGAGAAATCGGCGACGCGGCCAGGACATCCATGTCGATTTCAATGATGGACTGGACGGACTGTCCGGAAAAGCTAATAAAAATCAAAGCTTAAGGGGGTTTAAGTTGGCGATGCAGTACCAAATGCAGTACCGCTGAAGCGCAGCCGATGATGTTTTCAGGGTCGTAGGACGGACTTGCCGTTGCGAACGTCGGCGCGACAGGGCACTTACGGAGCCCGTGGTCGCAGAGGTTGCCCGAATGCACATTCGAGACCGGCTGAATCCCAGTCCGCGAGGTCTGCGGCGGCGCGATATGTGCTCTCCAGGACGACCATGAGGCTTGGTTCCGGATCGGTAACTCTGCGGATCGCATACGGCAGCAGGAATTCTCCAAGTCGTAGTGGGCGGCGTCGGCAAAGATCTTCGCCGCCGCGAAGCCTTTTGGTCGGGCGGTGGAGCGGTCGACTTTCCGGCCTTCTATTCCTACGCCTGTCCGAAACCGCTGCTCCTCTGACGCTTCTCCTTCGCACGGAGCTGTCGCAGCCCTCTTGGTGCGCGGACGCGCGGTGCGCACACAACTTGTGGCCCGATAACAGACCCGATAACAGAGTTGACAACTCTCTGCTGGTCAAAAACCTTCAAAGACGCCATCATGCAACAAAAATTGCAAGGATGTGCATCGTGGACGAGAAGGTCGAGGCTCCCAAGGACTATGAGGATCTCATCCGCGTGATACACGACCGGTATGATGGGATGAGCAAGTCGTACCAGAAGATTGCGTTGTACCTCACCCAAAATCCGAATGACGTCGCGGTGCGATCGGTGAACTCGATCGGGGAAGGCAGCGGCGTTCACGCGTCCAGCTTCGTCCGATTTGCCCAAGCATTGGGGTATGAAGGGTTCAAGGACCTGCAGAGCCTCTTCCAGAAACGATTGTCCACCGCGGCTCCCGGCTTCGAAGCCCGCGTCAAGGCGTTGGAGAAGGAACTGGGGGAGCGGACAGATCGCAGCGAGATAGGATTGATGCACGACCTGGTCGTCCGTGACATCGCGTCCCTGAAAGAGATGCTCACCGATCTTCAACCCGAGGATCTGGCAGAAGCCGTTAGCCTGCTCGAGAAGGCCGACGTCATCTATCTGATGGGACAACTTCGCTCGGCACCGGTCGTCGAACTCCTTCGCTATATACTGACCATGCTAGGTAAGCGCTGCGTGCTCCTGGATCCGGGCGGCGGACTGGCCACGCATATGGCCCGCGCGATGCGGAAGACGGACCTGCTGTTTGCGGTGTCGTTCCGCTTCTATGCGAACGAGGTCGTCAATGTTGTGGAAGAAGCCGTGGGGAGAGGTGTACCCATCGTGGCGATCTCGGACAGCACGCTGTCTCCATTGGCCAAGAGCGCGCGCGTTCTGTTCGCCGTACCGGAGCACGAATACACTTTCTCGCGCTCGCTGGCGGCTCCTATGTGTCTTGCGCAGGCTTTGACCGTGGCCTTGGCGGCCAGGCTTCAGAACAACGCAGTCGATCCCCGCATTCCAACGGTTACCGAGCGGTAGGGACTGCGAACCGCGAAACCTGGCCTCATTGCAGCATTTTCGGACCGCCGGCCGTCGATTCTCAATCAGTGTCGGAAGGCGAGAGCGCCATCGCCTTTTCAGGCACGGCCATGGGGCCGGATGCGGCACCGAGGACTGTCTGGTCGTAATCCACCACCGCACCTGTCATGAGCCCGGCATCGTCCGAAACGAGGAAGTTGACGGTGCGGGCGGCCTCGGCCGGATCGACCAGCCGGCCGAAGGGCAGGTTCGCAACGGCTTTCGCTTCCCAATTGGGATCGCCCGTCTCACTCGCCTGCAATTCTCGCTCGTTATCAGACGCCATCCAGCCGACATCCAGCTGGTTGACGCGGATGCGGTTCTTCATGACGGAAAACGCCGTGTTGCGGGTCAGCGTCGCCAGCGCCGCCTTAGTGGCACAGTAAACGTTGATGAAAGGCTGGCCGGCATGTTCCGAGATCGAGCCGATGTTGCAGATGGCGCCTTCAATGCCGTCGCGGATCATGCGGCGGATGGCCTCCTGCATCAGGAAGTAGGGTCCGCGCACGTTGACGGCGAACAGGGCGTCGAAAAGTTCGGGCGAGGTATCGAGGATGGTGCCACGGTCCGTGCGGGCACCCGCGTTCACCAGCACATGTATCTTGCCATAAACGCGCTCGGCCTCCGCCATCACGCTTCGGCAATCCTCGACTTTGCCGAGATCGGCCTTGACAAAGTGGACAGGCACGCCGGTGTCGTGCGTGATCGCCTCGGCCGCGGCACGGCCCTTCGCCTCGTTGCGGCCGAGAGTGACAAGACCGGCAGCGCCGGCTTCCGCCAGCCGGCGCGCAATGGCCGCTCCCAACCCCTGCGTTGAACCCGTGACAACGCAGACCTTTCCATCCATGCGATTCATACTTCAGCTCTCCACAGTGTAGCCAGCCGCGGCCATGACGCGCCGCAATTCCTTATGCCCGATCTTCGCCATTTCGAGTGGCGGACTTTTGACGGGATCCTGCTCGGCTTCAACGACGAACCAGCCTTCGTAACCGTAGGAGGCCAGCCGCTTCACGATCGCCTCGAAGTCGAGCGAGCCGTCACCGGGTACGGTGAAGGCCCCCTTTACCACTGCGTCGAGAAAACTTTCCCGGCTGCGGTCGAGCCCGTCCACGACCGCTTGGCGGATGTCCTTGGTGTGTACATGCGAAATGCGGGCGTGGTGCTTGTCCACCACCCGCAGCACGTCGCCGCCGGCAAAGGCCATATGGCCGGCATCGTAGAGCAGGGGCAGACCCTCGCCGGAATGCTTCATCAGCAGATCGACGTCCTGTTCGCTTTCGATCGGCGCGGCCATGTGGTGGTGGTAGCAAATCGGCATGCCCTGACCCGCGCACCATTCGCCGAAAGTGGTGAGCTTACGGCCGTAGGCCTTGATCTGATCGTCGTCGAGACGCGGGCGCATAGCCAGCGGCGTTCCGCGGTCGCCCTGAATGGTGCGACCCGTCTCGCCATAGACGATGCAGGGCGCGTTGGTCGCCTTGAACAACTCCATCTGCGCGGCGATGCGGTCCTTCTCTTCATCGATATTGCCGACCAGCAAGCGGCCGGAGAACCAGCCGCCACAGACGCTCATGGCATGCTGCCTCAGGATGGGCTCAAGCACCGCCGCGTCCATCGGGAAGCGGCGGCCAGTCTCCATGCCGGTGAAGCCGGCCTCACGGGCCTGCCGCAGGCACTCCTCCAGCGAGACGTCGTCGCTCAGTTCGGGAAGGTCGTCGTTCCACCAGGCGATCGGCGCGATGCCAAGCTTGGCTCTCATCGTCATCTCCAATCATGATTTTCGAATGCTGCTGGCTGCCTGCGCAGCGACAAAAAACTGCCGGAACAATGCTCAGGGAGTTTTGCATCGTTCCGGCAGGGACGCCCCCGCGCGCCCGAACGGTTCAGACACCCACGCGCTGCTTCTTGCGACCTTCGGTTTGCGCGGCATGCGCGTCGCGGACCTGCTGGCGCCCGCTGATCTCGGGCACGCCGACGTCCCACCATGCATCCCCGGGCGTCCAGCTGAAGGCGTCGGAGACGATGGTAATGACGGTGGTTCGGTCGGTGGTCTTCGCCCATTCGATCGCCTGGCCGAGATCGGCAAGGCTTTCGACACGCCGCGCCAGCGCGCCCATGGCTTCCGCGTGCTTGGCGAAGTCGACCGAAAACGGCTCCTTGACCCGGCAGTCCTTGATAAGGTTGTTGAAGGAGGCGCCGCCCTTGGCATTCTGCAGCCGGTTGATCACCGCATAGCCGCCATTGTCGCATACCACGAGAATCATCTTATGGCCGGCGAGCACCGACGAATAGATGTCGGAGTTCATCATCATGTAGGTGCCGTCGCCGATCATGACGATCGGCGTGCGGGTAGGGTCGGCCATGGCCGCGCCCCAGCCGGCAGAGATTTCATAACCCATGCAGGAGAAGCCGAACTCGCAGTCGAAAGTGTTGGGCTCCTTCACCCGCCAGTTCTTCATCACCTCGCCGGGCAGTCCACCGGCCGCGGTGATCAGCAGGTCACGCTCGCCCGCCTTGGCGTTCACCACGCCTACGACCTGCGCATAGGTCGGGACCGGCTCGTTGGTCGGCTTCTGGAAGCCGTCAAGCATCGTGTTCCACTTGGCGAACTCGATGCGACCCTTGTCTGTCCAGGCCCTCTCCGCTTTCCAGTCGCCGAGGGCACCTTCGAGTTCGCTCATCGTCTCCAGCGCGTCGCCGACGACGGCGAGCGCCCGGTGCTTGGTGGCATCCCAGCGTGCGGCATTGATCGAGACGAACTTTGCGTCGGCCGAGAAGGCGCTCCAGGATCCGGTGGTGAAGTCCATGAGCCGTGTGCCGACGGCGATGATCACGTCGGCTTCCGCCGCCAGCGCGTTGGCCGAGGTTGAGCCGACGATGCCGATCGGTCCGACATGCGCGGGGTGGTCGTGCGTAACCGTGCCCTTGCCGGCAATCGTCTCCGCGAGCGGGATCCCATGCCTTTCGGCGAAATCGCCAAGAACCTTCTCTGCACCCGAATAACGCACGCCACCACCCGAGATGATCAGCGGCCGCTTTGCGCTTTTGAGGAGGCGCGTCGCTTCGGCGAGCCGGCTGCGATCGGGCCGGGGGCGCGGCACCTCATTCACCGTCTGTTCGAAGAAGGCTTCGGGATAATCCCAGGCGATCTCCTGCACATCCTGCGGCAAAGCGATGAAGGCAGGCCCGCAATCGGCCGGATCAAGCAGCACCGCAACCGCCTGCGGCAACGACGAGATGATCTGCTCGGGATGGACGATGCGGTCCCAGTAGCGCGTGACTGCCTTAAAGGCGTCATTGACGTTGATGGTCGGGTCGCCGAAGTGCTCGACCTGCTGCATGACCGGATCGGGCCGGCGACTGACGAAGGTGTCGCCTGAGAGCATCAGCACCGGCAGCCGGTTCGAATGGGCGACACCCGCCGCCGTCACCATGTTCAGCGCACCCGGACCGATCGAGGTCGCCGCAACCATGATCTGGCGCCGGCGCTTCGCCTTCGCAAAGCCGATCGCTGCAAGCGCCATCGACTGCTCATTCTGGCCGCGCCAGGTCGGCAGCACGTCCTTCACCGCCTCGAGTGCTTCAGAAAGGCACGTCACGTTGCCGTGCCCGAAGATGGCGAAGACTCCCGGAAAAAGCGGAACTTTCTCGCCGTCGACGACCGTGAACTGGTTGCACAGATAGCGCACGAGCGCCTGTGCCATGGTCAGACGGACGGTGGCCCTGGTCATCTTTGTCTCCTTCCTAACGACGGTCTTTCCAAATCTATAGGGAATGCCCATTGACAAATCAATATGTTTGCAACGATCATTGCAAAAATTCAAACCGGGAGGATTTCTTGCTCAGGATTGCTGTGCTCGGCTGTGGTCGGATAGGCAGGATGCATGCGGCAAACATCGCCGCGCATCCCCGTGCAGAACTGGCCACCGTCTATGACATCGACGAATTGTCCGCGGAGGCTGTCGCGGCGCGGCACGGCGTTCGCGCTTCCGGGTCGGCCGACGAGGTATTTGCCTCGGCGGATGTAGATGCGGTCCTTGTTGCGACGGTGACCGACACGCATGCCGACTACATCGAAAAGGCGGTAGCCGCTGGCAAACCCGTGCTCTGCGAAAAGCCGATCGATCTAAGCCTGGAAAGGGTGAACCGTTGCGCCGAAGCAATTTTGTCCAAGGGCGTGCCGGTCCAGATCGGTTTCAACCGGCGTTTCGATCCCGGTCATCGTGCGGCGTGGAACGCCGTACGATCCGGCGAGATCGGCGAATTGCACCAGGTTATTATCACCTCGCGTGATCCTGGCATGCCGCCCCGTTCCTACTACGAGGTCGCGGGCGGGCTTTTTCGCGACATGACGATCCACGATTTCGACCTCGCCCGCTTCATGCTGGGAGAGGAGCCGGAGGAGGTGTTCGCCATCGGTGGCCGGCTGATCGACCCGGCCATGATGGCGGAGCTGAACGACTACGACAGCGTCATGGTCGTGATGCGGACCAAAAGCGGCAAGCAGTGCCACATCAACAACTCCCGAACCTCCACTTATGGCTACGACCAGCGCGTCGAGTTGCTGGGCAGCACCGGCATGGTGATCAGCGGCAACAGGAAGCCTCACGAACTGCGCCGCTACTCGGTCGCGCAAACCGAAGCCGCCGCGCCTTATCTCGACTTCTTCATCGAGCGATACCGCGAAGCGTTCGATGCCGAGATCGACGCCTTCGTCACCTGCGTCGAGAAGGGCGAGCCGCCGCTGGTCGGTTTCGAGGACGGGCGCCGCGCTCTGGTCTTGGCCGAAGCGGCGATGAAATCGGCGGTCGAAGGCCGCTCCGTGAAGGTCAGCGAGATCGGATAAGCCATGTACGCGAAATACGGATTGTTTATCGATGGTCGTTGGCGACCGGCGTTCGGAAATGCCACCTCCACGGTCCTGAGCCCGGTCACAGAAGAGTCACTTGGGAATGCGCCATCTGCCGCCTTCGTCGATACCGAGGAGGCTCTGGAAAGTGCGGTCCGCGGCTTCGCCGCCTGGAAAGTCAAAAGCGCCTTCGAGCGGGCTGACGCGCTTCACGCCATCGCCGACGAGATGATCCGCCGCAAGGACGAAGCGACGCGGATGATCTCGACCGAGACCGGCAAGCCAATCGCCCAGTCTGAGCGGGAATGGGGACTCTCGATCGACCAGTTCCGCTGGTATGCCGAAGAGGCGCGGCGCATCTATGGTCGAGTTATCGAAAGCCGCGTACCGGGCGGCCGGTTTGAGGTTCTGCGCGAACCGGTCGGGGTTGCGGCAGCGTTCACGGCCTGGAATTTTCCGGCTGCTCTGGTTGCCCGCAAGGTGGCGCCGGCGCTAGCTGCCGGCTGTTCGACTATCATCCGTCCGTCGAGCCAGACTCCCGGCGTGGCGATGGTGATGGTCGACTGCATGCGCGCCGGCAAGCTTCCTGCCGGCACGGTGAACCTCGTCATCGGCCTGACGGACACGACTTATGCGCCCATCATGGCTTCGCCTGCTGTGCGCAAGGTATCGCTGACCGGCTCCACTCGAGTCGGCCAGCAAATGATCCGCGATGCCGCCGACACGGTGAAGAAGGTGTCGATGGAGCTTGGCGGCAACGCGCCGCTGATCGTCTTCGACGATGCAGATCTAGACGCTGCGCTCAACCTGTCGGTGCCAACCAAATACGCTAATGCCGGGCAGGTCTGCGTGACGCCTGATCGCTTCTTCGTCCACGAAAGCCTCCACGACTCTTTCGTCGAAGGCTTCGTCGAACGCGCAAGAGCATTGAAGCTGGGCGACGGCCTCGACCCCTCGGTTCAGATGGGACCGCTAATCAGCGACCGCCGGCTTGCCGAGATCGAAGCCATCGTCGACGACGCGGTGGGGGCCGGAGCAAAAGTAGCGACCGGAGCTGGTCGCGCCGCCTCGTTCAATGCGGGCCATTTCTATGAGCCCACCGCTCTCACCGACGTTACCGACAACATGACGGTCTTTGCCCAAGAGAACTTCGGTCCCATCGCGGCAATCGCCAGATTCAGCTCCGACGACGAGGTGCTCGCGCGAGCAAATGCTTCGCCGGTGGGGCTTTCGGCCTATGCGTTCACCCGCAGTCCAGACAGGGCCAGGCGAGTCGTCGCGGAGCTGAAGGCAGGCATGGTGGGCATCAACAGCTTCGCTCTCGCCGCATCGGAAGCGCCGTTCGGCGGCACGAAATATTCCGGAATGGGTCGCGAAGGCGGCAGCGAAGGTATCGGTGACTACCTCGACACCAAGCTTGCGCAGATCGTGTTCTGAGGAGGCCGCCTTGATCAAGAACGAGCTCAAGCAGATCTGGGCCGAAGGGCGGCCCACGATCAATGGCTGGCTTTCGATCGGCAGTCCATTCACCGCCGAGATCATGGCCGCGCAGGGCTATGACAGCGTGAGCATCGATGTCCAGCACGGCGCGCTCGACTATTCGATGCTGCTTCCGATGTTCCAGGCGATGCGTGCATCCAGGGTGGTGCCCATGGCGCGCGTGCCGTGGCTGGAGCCGGGCATCATCATGAAGGTGCTGGATGCCGGCGCCTATGGCGTGATCTGTCCCATGATCAACACGCCGGAACAGGCGGCTCAGCTCGTCAGCTACCTGCGCTATCCGCCGGCCGGCCAGCGCAGTTTTGGGCCGACGCGTGCCAACTTCTCGGCGGGTGCCAACTACGCGGCCGAAGCCAATGACGAGATCCTGGCTTTCGCCATGGTCGAGACCGCCGAGGCGATGCGCAATCTCGATGCGATCGCCGCAACGCCAGGGCTCGACGGCATCTATGTCGGTCCCGCAGACCTGACCTTCAGCCTGCACCAGGGGCGTCTCGCGCCGTCCTTCGATCGCGAGGAGCCTGACATGATCGCCGCTCTGCGGACGATCGTTGCGGCCTGCAAGAGGAACGGCAAACGCGCCGCGCTCCATTGCGGCACGGCCGACTACGCCGCACGTGCCATCGAATGGGGTTTCGACATGACCACCGTGTCAGGCGACTCCCGCCTGCTCGCAGCAGCGGCCCAGGCGTGTGTTGCCCGCTTTCGCGAATTGACCGGCGCGAAGCCCGCCTCTCTTGAAGTCGGCAAGGGAGGCTATTGATGCCGCACGTTCTGGTCGCCGGAAAACTTCATCCGAGCGGCATCGAACTTCTCGATGCGTCGCCCGGCGTCACCTACGACTATGTCGAAGATGTCTCCGAACCAAGCTACGCACCTCTGATCGGCAAGGCCGATGGCCTCGTCATTCGCACCCAGCCCTTGTCGGCTCCGACCGTCGCACGCGCCGAGAGGTTGAAGATCGTCTCGCGCCATGGCGTCGGCTACGACGCTGTGGATCTATCCTCCCTCAATCGGCGCGGGATCGCTCTCGCGATCGTCGGCGATGTGAACTCGGTGTCGGTGGCCGAGCACGCCATGATGCTGTTGCTGGCGGCAACCAAGCGGCTGATCCGAGCGGATCGTTCGGTGCGCGGTAACGAATGGGGTTGGCGCAACCGGCTGGAGCCAAGCGAACTCTCGGGCAAGCGGCTTCTGATCCTCGGGTTCGGCCGGATCGGCCGCCACCTGGCGCGCATGGCGGCGGCATTCGGCATGGACGTGCGTGCCTATGATCCATTCCTTGAGAGGCAAGGCTGGCCGGAGGGGCCGGTCGCGCCGGTGAGCGATTTGCAAACGGGACTCGCCTGGGCCGATGCGATCTCCGTCAACGTACCCAAGGCCGAGCGCCCGGTGATCGGCCCCGTGGAACTCTCGGCGATGAAACCGACTGCTGTTCTCATCAACACAGCGCGGGGCGGCATCGTCGACGAGGCGGCGCTGATCGCGGCGCTGCGAGCGGGGCGCATCGCAGCGGCCGGTATCGACGTCTTCGACGATGAACCACCCGCCGCGGACCATCCGCTCTTCGGCTTCGACCAGGTGATTCTGACGCCGCACATTGCCGGGCTCACCGCCGAGTGCGGCGAGCGCATGGCAATCTCGTCCGTGCAGAACGTGCTCGATTTTTTCGCCGGGCGGATCGACTCAGCGCTGGTGGTAAACGGAGCCGAGTTGAATGGCCGGTGAAAAACCTCAACTCAGAATCGGCCTGATCGGCACCGGCTTCATGGGCAAGACCCATGTGTTCGGCTTTGCTGCCGCACAACGTGTCTTCGATCTTCCCTACGAACTGGTGCTCCACACGGTTGCGGACAGAACCGAGGACCTCGCCGCGCAGGCGGCGCAGGCCTTGGGGTTCGCGCGGGCGAGCGGGGACTGGAGGCGTCTGGTCGAGGACCCGGAGATCGATATGATCGATATCACGGCGCCGAACGGCTTCCACAAGGAGATGGCGCTCGCCGCCATTGCCGCCGGCAAGCACGTCTATTGCGAGAAGCCGCTGGCGCCCCTTGCGGCGGATGCCCGACGGATGGCCGAGGCGGCGGAAGCGGCCGGCGTCAGGACGCAGGTCGGGTTCAATTATCTCTGCAACCCGCTGCTCGCGCTGGCGCGGCAGATGATCCGCGCGGGCGAGTTGGGCGAGATCCGCAGCTATCGCGGCATTCACGCCGAGGACTACATGGCGGATGCGGAAAGCCCATTTACCTTCCGGCACGATCCTGTCGGCGGTGGCGCATTGGCGGATCTGGGCAGCCATGCTCTGGCCACGGCGGAGTTTCTGCTTGGCTCGGTGGAACGGGTCCTCGGCGATTCCGTCACCGTCATAGCGAGCCGTCCGGATGGCCGAGGCGGGGGCCGGACCATCGAGGTCGACGACATCGGTCGCGCATTTCTACGTTTTGCCAATGGTGCATCCGGCAGCATCGAAGCGAGCTGGGTCGCCACCGGCCGCAAGATGCAGCACGATTTCGAGGTTTATGGCACCAAGGGGGCGCTCGTCTTCAGCCAGGAGCGCTTCAACGAGCTGCATTTCTACAGCACGGCCGATCCCGGCGGCCGGCGTGGCTTTCGGCGCATCGAGGCCGGTCCGGATCACGATCCCTATGGACTCTTCTGCGTCGCACCAGGCCATCAGCTCGGCTTCAACGATCTGAAGGCTATCGAGATTGCGCGGTTCGTCGATGCGATCGCCGGGAAGCGAGACGAGTCTTTCGGCTTCCGGGCCGGCCAACGCATCCAGGAACTCGTGGAGGCAATTCAGGGCTCGGCCCGGGAGAGCAAGTGGCTGCAAACAGACTGATGCGAGGGAGAGTTGGTCGCCGCCCCGCATGCGTCTGAAATAAACGTTGCATGTTTGTACATTTTGCAATATAGATTGCAGCCGGAGAGAGGTACGTCGGCTGAGTGCTCAAGTCGACGTCGCACAGGGAGGAGAATGTGTCTGTGCTGGACGTACGAAGCGTCTCGAAAAGCTTTGGTGCTATCCGCGCCTTGTCAGATGTTAGCTTCGCGGTTGCTGCCGGCGAGGTGGTTGGCCTGATGGGCGACAACGGTGCCGGGAAATCGACCATGGTGAAGCTGATTGCGGGGAACTTCCCACCCTCCGACGGCGAAATCGCGGTGGACGGCAAGGTCTGCCATTTCGACAAGCCGATCGAGGCACGGGGCGAAGGGATCGAGGTCGTCTATCAAGATCTGGCCTTGGCCGACAATCTGACGGCCGCCCAAAATGTCTTTCTCGGCCGCGAGATGAAGAAGGGGTTTTGGCCGCTCCGCGTGCTCGACAAGCAGGCGATGATCAACCGCTCGGCAAAACTGTTCGCGGAGCTGAAGTCGGAGACGCGGCCGCGCGATCTGGTCAAAAAAATGTCAGGCGGCCAGCGGCAGGCGGTCGCCATTGCCCGCACCCGGCTATCCAACTCCAAGCTCGTGCTGATGGATGAGCCGACCGCGGCGATTTCGGTCCGCCAGGTAGCCGAGGTGCTGGAGCTGATCCGGCGGCTCAAATCGCAAAATGTGTCGGTAATGCTGATCAGCCACCGCATGCCCGATGTGTTCGCGGTCTGCGACCGCATCATCGTGCTGAGACGCGGCTCGAAAGTGGCCGACAAGGCGACGGAGAAGACATCGCCGGAGGAGATCACCGGCCTAATTACGGGAGCGATCCGTGATGCATAGCCAGAGCGACATGCTGAAGGAAGGCCATGCGTCCATCGGTGATGTGGTCGGCATAATAGAGCAGAGCGTTTTCCAGAAGATGATCGCCAGCCAGGCCTTCTGGGTCGCGATCGCGCTTTTCGTGTTGGTGGTCTTCATGACGTGGCTGGAGCCCAGCTTCGGCACGGTCGACAACGTTACCAACACCACCCGCAATTTTGCACCTATCGCCATCATGGGGCTGGGCATGACGGTGGTGCTGATCACCGGCGGCATCGATCTGTCGGTCGGCTCGGTGATGGGGCTGGTCGCGATCGTCGCCGGCCTGCTGCTCACTTGGCACCAGCCTTGGTATGTGGCGTTTGGCGCGGGTCTGCTCGCAGGCATCGCCTGCGGAGCCTTTAACGGTTTCTTCGTGGCCTATATCGGCATGCCGTCCTTCGTGGTGACGCTAGGCATGCTGTCGATCGCGCGCTCGCTGGCGGTCGTGCTGTCCGGCAACCAGATGCTTTACCAGTTCGGACCCGATGCGCCGATCGTCAAGGCCATCGGCCAGGCCAAATGGCCGAGGCACACGCCTGACGGCTGGGTGCCTCATTGGATCCCGGAACTGTCCTCGCAGTTCTGGGTGATGGTGATCCTCGCGCTCATCGTCGGCTCCGTCTTCATTTTCACCGCCTGGGCGCGCCACCTCTTCGCGATCGGCGGCAACGAGAACGCCTCGCGGATGACCGGCGTCCCCGTCGACTGGATCAAATTCCAGGCCTATGTCTTCTGCGCATTTACCGCATCGATCGCGTCCCTGCTGCTGCTCGGCTACAGCGGCTCGGCCATCAACGCGATGGGAACCGGCTACGAGTTGAGGGTGATCGCCGGCACCGTCATCGGGGGGGCCAGCCTGATGGGCGGCTACGGAACCGCGTTTGGCGCTGTGATCGGTTCGGCCTTCCTCGAGGTCATCCGCAACGCGCTGCTGATGGCCGGGATCGATTCGAACTGGCAGGGCGCCTTTGTCGGGGCCTTCATCATTCTTGCCGTGCTTCTCGGCATGCAGACCTCGGGCAAGTCGCTGCGGGCGACGCTGGAGGGTATGTTTACCTGGAAGCGCAAATAGAATCCGGCGGCCGCAAGCCGTCGGGGATAGTGGACGTCAAAACAAAGTGGAGGAACAGGTGAAAAAATACATTCTGACGGCGGCCGTGGCGTTTTCCGCGCTGATGGCAGGGCAGGCCTATGCCCAGCAGAAATACGTCTTCGCCCTTGTGCCGAAGAACATGAACAATCCTTTCTTCGACCAGGCTCGTGACGGCTGCAAGAAGGCCGAAGCCGAATCCAGCGGCGCGATCGAATGCATGTATATCGGCCCCGGCGAGCATGGCGGCGGCGAGGAGCAGGTGCAGATCGTGCAGGACCTGGTGGCCAAGAAGGTCGACGGCATCGCCGTCGCCCCGTCGAACGCCGCGGCAATGGCCGTCGCGCTTCAGGCCGCCAAGGAAGCGGGCATTCCCGTGCTTACCTGGGACTCGGATGTGCTACCGGAGAACAAGGACCTGCGTGTCGCCTATATCGGCACGCACAATTACGAAATTGGCGTCAACCTCGCCAAGATCGTGCAGACCATCAAGCCGAAAGGCGGCACCATCTGTATCCAGTCGGGCGGAGCTGCCGCGGCCAACCACAATGAGCGCATGAAGGGTATACGCGATACGCTGGCCGGCAAGGAGTCGGCCGCCTCGCCAGGTGATGCCCTGACCGGCCAGAACGGCTGGACGGAAGCACCGGGCTGCCCTCTCTATACCAACGACGACTTCCCTCTGTCGGTTCAGCAGTTCCAGGACTTCATGGCGAAGACGCCAAACCTCGACGCCTTCGTGCCGACAGGCGGCTTTCCGCAATTCATACCGGATGCGAATCGCGCTGCGGTCGAGCCGTACAAGGATAAGATCGCCAAGAAGGAGCTGGCTCTGGTCGTCGCCGACACGCTGCCGGTGCAGATGGACCAGATGAAGGAAGGCCTGTCGCTCGGCCAGGTCGGACAGCGGCCGTTCGAAATGGGCTACAAGACCATGCTGGCGCTGAAGGACATCAAGGACGGCAAGCCCGCGCCGGCCGACCCGACCTACACCGGTCTCGACGTCTGCACCCCCGAAACCGCCGACACCTGCATCGGAAAGTAGGCGGGGGGCGCAACTCTGCGGCGGGCGAGGGATGACTCTTGCCCGCCTTTGCCCCTGAGAGGCGACAACAGACCCATCGAGCGACTGGCTCAAATCGACCGCTGCCGTCAGGCCTCAGAGACGCTCCGCTGGCCACGGCGTGACCATTTTTAGACGAGTGCCGGGAGTGATCCCATTCGGGAGGAGCAATTGAGAAAGATACGATATGCCGTGGTGGGCGCGGGCTGGATCACACAGGAAGCCTTTATGCCCGGTGTGTCCCAGACCGGAAACTCGACAATCACGGCGATCGTCAGCGGCTCGGCCAAAAACGCCGCCAAGCTCGCCGAATTCTACGGCGTGGAACACGTCTTCAGCTATGAGCAGTACGACCAGATGCTCGCATCGGACGTCGCCGATGCAGTTTACGTGGCATTGCCGAACTCCATGCATGCCGACTATGCGATCCGAGCCCTGAGAGCCGGCAAGCACGCGCTCGTTGAGAAGCCGCTGGCCACGACCGAGGCGGAATGCGAGGCGATGATCGCCGCCGCCAATGAGAGCGGAGCGTACCTGATGACGGCGTATCGGCTGCACAACGAGCCCGGCACTGTCGAGGTCCTGGAGCGCATCCGCAGCGGTGAGATCGGCGATCCCCGCATCTTTGCCGCGGTCTTCTCCTTCGTAGCGTCGTCCGACAATCACCGCCTCAAGGCCGCCTATTGGGGCGGTCCCTTGCAGGACATCGGCGTCTACTGCCTGAATGCCGCGCGCCATATCTTTGCCACTGAGCCGATCGAGGCAGTCGCGGTAAGGAGTTTCGGCAGCGCCTCAGTCGGGGAGGTAGAGGAAAGCATTGCCGTGACGTTGCGCTTCCCCGAGGGCCGGCTTGCGCAGTTCATTGCCAGCTTCGGCGCGGACAATTCGGATTTTTACCACGTGGCCGGAACGAAGGGGAGCGTAACGGCCGACCCTGGCTTCCGTTTCGAGACTGCCGTGCAAATGAAGCTTCGGCATGGCGACATCAGAACCGAAAAGGCGTTCCCGCAGACAGACCATTTCGCCGGACAGACCGCGTATTTCTCCGACTGCATCCTGAATGCACAACCGCCTGAAGCCGACGGTGGAGAAGGATTTGCCGACGTGCGCGCCCTGCTTGCCATTGAGCGCGCCGCCAGCACCGGTCAGCCTCAGAAGATAGACACGCCGGCACGGCAGGTTCATCCTACTGCGGATATGATCCGCATCTTGCCTACAACGGACCAGCGGCTGCCTCTCTGACGCGCTTTCGCCCGCGGAGCCGGCCAGGATTCATTGCGAGAAGCGTCTCACGAAACGGCATCGCGTACCGCGTTGTACCGTGCAACCGTTCATGCGGAGGCAGTCACGATCTTGTTTCCGAACGTGCTCGACGGGCTGCGCTGGGTGAAATTCATCCAGGCGGCCGCCGACTCGCACGAGGCCGGAAAAGCCCGGACAACCGGCTGGCTTGACTGAACGCATTGGAATAATACGGAGGTCAACTTGAGTATACGCGTTGGAATTATCGGCGTAGGGGTAATGGGTGCGGATCACGCGCGGATGCTCGCATCACCTCAAGCCCGGCTTGCCGCCCGACGGGAGCATTCCGCGCCCATCATCGCTGCCCTGAAACCATGGTTCGAAAAGCAGCTATCGATGATCTCCTCCGGCTCTGGCCTGGCCGAAGACATCCGGCATGGGCTCGGCCACTGGCAAGGCCTGACCCGCTTCCTGGACGATGGCCGCCTGGAACTCGACACCAACCCGGTTGAAAACGCGATCAGGCCAGTATGCCTGACCAGAAAAAAATGCCCTGTTTGCAGGTCACGAAGTCGGGGCCGAAAATTGGGCGCTGCTCGCCTCCATCGCCACCTGCAGGCTCAACGACGTCAACCCGGTCGCCTACCTCGCCGAAACCCTCGACGCCATCATCAACGGCCATCCGCAAACCCAGATCGAGGAACTCATGCCCTGGCGATTCCGGAAAACGTCAAGCCCAAATCCATAGGCGATCCGCGAGGCGCTCACCCTAAGTTTTATCATTGACGGTCTGACTTGACGTCTGGCCCGAGGGCGGCGTTCGCTACTATTCCGAAACTTAAGGTTTCGCCCTACCGCGTAATTGGGGTCGGCTGTCTTAAGAGGGCCGCTGCCCACGGTGCCTACTTCTTAACGCATTGGCGGACTGGTGCGGCCGAGCAAACTTCGCCCACGCCGCAGTCCAGGTCGCGTGAACAAGGTTTCGGCATTTGCGGTGGCTCCAGCGTGACGAAGGGCGTCCTCGGCTCTTCCCCCGGTCTCGCCGTTCTCGGGAGGAAGGCGCCGGGATCACCGAGCGACTTCACATATCGATAGAATGACCGAATGTCGCTCTCCGGCATGACGCGAACGTTGTACCAAGGCATCGGCGGCAATGTGCGAAGTGTCTTGATGTAGGTTACATACCCGTCTTCGCTAAGGTCTTGCGCGCTCCATCTCAGATTGCTTGCATACGTTGTGCCCCACGGCCCCCGCCAACCTATTACTTTCCCTCTCAATGCCTTGGTGGGGTCGAGTGCGCCTTCGGCTTCCCTGTAGCCGTCAGTATGGCAGTCGTGACAGCTGCCGATGATGGAAACCAGCCGTCCTCTCTCGACAGACACCTCCTCTGCCGCAAACGCTGCCCCCGATGCTGTCAATATTGCTGAGCCAACCAGGAGCTTAATGAAGTGCATGGTAGCCTCCAGCGCCCTCACACCGCTCGCTCAAAGCCAATAACAACGTCGAGACTTTACCACAATTTTGAAAGTTGGGGTGGGGAAAGCAACGGATCGTTGGAGGCAATAGTCCCTAAGAGGCTCCTGGGACACTGTCGACAATCGCAGCACAGCACTACGTTCGACAACTGGGCGCTGCTCGCCTCCATCGTGGCCACCTGCAGGCTCAACGACGTCAACCCGGTCGCCTACCTCGCCGAAACCCTCGACGCCATCATCAACGGCCATCCGCAAACCCAGATCGAGGAACTCATGCCCTGGCGATTCCGGAAAACGTCAAGCCCAAATCCATAGGCGATCCGCGAGGCGCTTACGCTTCCACCGCAACGGTCTCGCTGCTTTCGCCCCTGCGCACCGAGATCAATTCGGGTCTGTCGCGAGGAACGGCCTATCCCGCGGACTGGCGTCCTCGCTTCACCGATGCCTATCGCCTGCAGGCCCAGGCCTGGATCCATTCAATACTCAGCGGAATTCCGGCCGGAGCAAGCTGCTGGACGGATACCGGGCTGCAATCGCCGCCGAGGCGGGTCTGCAATCACTATCAGAAGGGCGAAAGGCAGTTATTGGCGCAATGAGTAAGCCAGAACTGTACAAATAGCTGACGGCATTTGAATTCATAATGACCTCGGCAGCCGACTAATAATCTTCTTTTTCAGGCCCCTCCCGTCAGCGTGTTCCACGCAGCCGGTGCGCTGCTTCGGCTCGTCGCAGGGACACGTGCGTGTTCTGTAGGATCATTTCGCGAAACGCCTCGTTTGATACTTCAAAGTTGTACCATCGTGTCCAACATCAGATGGGACGCAGTCCCAACAAACATGCAGTTCAGACAGTCGATTACGCGTCTTTGTTGAAGTGGTGCTGTACCAAATGCAGTACCGGCCTTGAAACGGTTGATCCAGTTCGTCGCTCATCAGGCCATAAGCCGCGGGCGGCTGTGTACGGCAGGGCTGAACGAAACCTCATTCACGCTCCCTCGCTACTCCGTGAGACCCCTCATTTCCTTTCTCGCAGCCTCAGTCCGGAACTCAAGGTATTTGGCCAAATCGGCGAGATGGACGCCCTTGGCACACTTCTGACTGTCCTCGATCCGCACGAGCGGAAGGGCAATTTCCCCCATGGAAATCTTTCGGACCAACTTCGGCGGCGTCAGGTGGGAGAAATAGTCTCGGCAGACCTCATCGATCGGGATGATGGCCTTGCCACCATACTGAGCCATCAAAAGCAGTGCTGTGTTCATTCCAGGTTGCTATCCCTGTTAGGAGCTTGGCAGACTAGCAAGCCGCCCAACGGGTTCAACGGCCGGGCAGGGGGGCGCGTGCAAAAGGGTGGGCGCGACCTAAGCAACGGCCGGGGCGTTCAAGTCGCTAGAGGGATACCGCCAATACAGTGCTGTGACCGAGTTCGTTTGCTGACGGGCTTCTTAATCGGCGCAAATCGGTCCGACTCCAACCTCCGCAACCAGTTCCAGCATAAATCACTAATAGTCGCGATCTGATCAAAGCCCCGCCGGAAAAAACGGCAAGGCTTTTCCCACGGCAGGTTTGGCGAAGCGCGGAAGGGCACTCTGCCGCCCAGAGTAAGCGGCCTGCACGGTGAAGACGAGAGGGACGCTTTTCCAAGCGCGGAGTTCGAATCCCTCCGAGCCCACCAAGTCGCCTCCCTGCAATGCTGGCCTGGACCTGTCAAATCGTCACGTTAATGATGTCGGTATCGGTGGTTGCGTGTCCCCGCAACCACTTCTGTCATAGTACGATAACCGTCTCGGTCTAACCGAGGCGGTTTTTTCGTGTGGCGAGTTTGAAAATGTCTGGATTGCGTGAGGCCGTGAGGCCGGGCATTAAGGCGCATATTTTGCGGGAAGGCCTTCATGAACCTCAATCATCGGCAGAATGCGCCGTGCAGCGTAACCATCCGGTGTGGACCGCGGCAGACGCCGTTTCGCGTGTTAGACTGCTTGGCATGGAGATCGACACCGACAAGATTGACGCGTGCAGCGGTGGTGCTTCGACGTAGAAATCGGAAAACACGCTCGCGGCAACTCTGCACTACGCAGATGCGCGCCCATCTCCGGCCACGCAACATCGATCCGCAATTCGGAGCCATGTAGTGGTAGGTGGCGGCGCAGGACCGCTACATCGCCAGAGCCATTACCTGAGATAGTGGGTTTGAGGTGGTGGTAGAGGGAAGGGCGCTGGAAACTAACCTTCTCCATTTTCGGCAATTCGCCAACCGTCGCGATCTCGCGATTGAGCAGTGTCCTCCAGTCACTCATAGCCTGTCATCTCGAGATAGCCGCGCCCGGCATGGGTTCCCTCAAATCGGATCGGGCCTTCCCAATAGGGAGAGCGTGTGTCCATCCAGGCTTCTGGGTTTAGCGTCCGGATGGTCACATCCACTCCGTTTTCCGGCAATTGCACCCTCCAGCGGATCGGCACGCTACGTCCCGCGACTGCCGCCGTTTCGAGCGGCGTCACCCTTAGCGCGCCGGGGGCCTGCGGCTGCGGCCTGCCGTCGGCCTTGATCCATGTGGCCGATGTAAAGCCCGCGCCTCCGTCGCGCAGGCGAAAGCCCATCATCTTTTCGCCGCTGTCGAAATGCAAGGAGAACCAGTCCCACCCGGTCTGATCCTCAGCCAGCGGCTGCGAGGACCATTCGTGGTCCAACCACGCCTGACCGGACACCGCGATCACGCCCGCCGGAAGGGTCAGTGTACCGGTCACGTGGTAGAATGGTTGCGAGTAGTAATAGCTCGCCTGCCCCTTCTCGGATTTCACCGAGTAGCCCTGCACTCCCTGCGGCACCAGAGGGCCTTTGGCGTCCAGTGCCAGTTCGTAGGAAAACGCCTGTCCCGCCGCGTGCAGGTCGAGCGCCGACAGCGCATCCGCCTCTGGCAGGGCCCGACCTGCCATCTGCCAATTGTCAATCCAGGCCGCAAAGGGTGCAGCCGAAACCCCCGCCTGGCCGATGCCGCCCCGTGCCAGCCGTTCGGCCACGAATTGGTGCGTTCGCGTCGTCAGCCCGGCATGGCCCATCCAAAGCTGCGGACTAGACCAGCCGGACCGCTCCACCGGGGCCAGGGCGGATCGGAAAAGAGTCCATTGCACGCCAAAGTCCGCTCCATCCGCAGCTTGCAGGTTGGCCGTCAAATACCACCATTCGATCCGGTAACCGGGGTGCGGGCCGTGGTCTGCCGGAAAGTTGAATGCAGTCCCCGGCTGCGGCACTGAAAACCCCTCAGCCTCTGTGCCAAGCCCAGCAAAACCCTGGCCAAAGGCAGGTGCGGCCAAGCTCATGTAGATCAGCAATGCTCTAACGCTCATGTGCAAATACCTTCAGCAAATCCGATGGCGAAAGACGCGCCAGCCGCCAGGCAGGCACGGCGGCTGCAAGTCCGGCCGCCAGCAACGCGAGCGCCGCCAGCCGCGCCCAGTCACCGGGAAAAAGGTGCATCGGCAGACGCCAGCCAAAAGCCTCCACATTCACCACCGCCAGTAGAACAAAGGCGAGCCCGATACCTACAGGCAGAGCGGCCAGCATGGTCAAGGCTGCCAACAACAAGCCGCGCCAAAGCTCCAGCCATACGAGGTGGCGGCTGGGCAGACCCATGGCCCAGACCGGCGCCAGTTGCGGTAGGCGCATCCCCGACAGGGTCATGAGGCTCGCAAACATCGCCAGCCCCGCGACTCCCAGCGTCAGCACATTCAGCGCGGCTGTCACTCTGAATGTGCGCTCAAACACTTTGAGCGAAAAGACCTTGATCCCGGCCTGGTCAATCACGTTCTGCGCGGGCAGCCCGAATTCCGCCCGCAAACCCGCAGCCAGTGCTTCGGCCTTGCCGGGGGCAATCCGAATGGCATAGCGCAGGCGGGAGACGTCAGGATAGTGCTGGAGCAGTGTGTCGATCCCGATGATCACTTGGCCGATCGGGTTGCCATAGTCGGCATAGACGCCGACGATGCTGGCCCGCCAGCCACCGGGCAGCGTGATCTGGTCCCCTAAGCCCAACTCCTGGCGCCGCGCCAGTTGTTCGTTGATCAGGGCGCCGTCGCCTGTGGCGATCCGGTCCCACACCCCCGGCACTGCAGAGAGGATCGGCCAGTTGTCGCGATAGGTGCCATGATCGGCCACGCCGTATATTGCCGCGGGCTGGCCTGCGACCCGGCCCTCAATGCTCCAGATCGGCAGGACCGCGTCGCTGCGCTGGGCCAGCCAGTCGCGTATCGCCGTGGCCTCTGCTTCGGTGCGGGCGGTCACGTAAAGCTCTGAGGCGAGACGCTGATCGAGCCAGCCGGTGAAGGTCAGCCGAAAGCTCGACACCATCGTGCTGACGCCCACATTGACGGCCAGCGCAAGCAGCAGTGCCATTAGCGCCAATGACAGGCCGGGAAGCTGTTGACGCGTGTCGGCCCAAAACCATTCAGCCAATGGTCCACGCGCCAAGCGGCCGCCAAGGTGCAATATCCCCGTCAGCACGAGCGGCAGCGCCAGTGCCGCCCCCAACAGCAGTGCCGCCAGAAGCGCAAAGCCCGCCTCGAGGCCGGATCCGAAGTGTGCAATTCCCGCCGCCGTCAACAGGAGCACCATCGCAGCCACGCCTTGCGCGCGCAGGGCCCGCTCCGAAGCCCGCGCCCAGGCCCGAGGCTGGGCCGGCGCAAGCAGCGGCAGGTGCCATAGCCGCCAGAGGCTTTGTGCGGCCGCTACCAGCGTGCCGATTACCGCGATCGCCAGCCCCGCTGCCCACACTGCGGGGCGGATCGACAGCGTTCCCGGCACATCGGCCCCGTAAAGTCCGCGCAGGGTGGCGGCGACGTCGGGCAAAAGGGCCGAGGCGACTACATAGCCAAGTGCCACGCCCACCAATCCCGCGAGGAGGGCGAAGATCAGCAGCTCGGCGATCAGCAAAAGGACCAGCAAGCGGGCCGGCAAGCCCAGTGCGCGCAGTGTGCGAAACACCGGGCGGCGCTGTTCAAAAGCCAGACCGATGGCGGAATGCACGATGAAGAGCCCCACCGCAAAGGCAAGAAAACCGAAAGCCGTCAGGTTCAGGTGAAAACTGTCGGTCAGCCTGGCAAGATCCCCCGTTTCACTCGGCTCGCGCAGGGTCAGGCCGGGGGCTGTCACCTCTAGAGGGGCACGGCCAATCGGTTGGTCCGGCCAGAGCAAAAGACGAGAGATCTTGTCCTTTGCCCCAAGCAAGACCTGCGCCTGCCCGATGTCGGTGAGGACTGTGCCAGGCGGCAAACCCTCGGCCACGCGCACGGGAGGTGTTGCTTGCTCGGTTAGTCGTGCCGCGGTTTCCGGAGTTGCATAGAGCACCCCGGGCGCCGTGATGAACGGCAATAGCTCATCACCCACTGCAACATCCACCTGCTGCGCCTGCGGCGGCAAAGTCAGTGGGTCAATGCCGAGGACGCGCAACCGCACATCCCCAAACCGCATTTCACCTTCAATCACCGGCGAAGCCAGCCAGCCTGCTCGCCGCAGTCTCACAAACACCTGTTGATCCATCCGGGTCCCGTCCTCACGCACCAGTTGCGCGAGCCGGTCCTGCCCAAGGATCGCCGCTGCACGGTCATAGCTCGCCCGCGCCTCACCGTTGATCGCCTGAATCGCTGACCACAACGCCGTTGCCAGCGATAGCCCCAAAAGCAGCATCGCCAGTTGGACAGGCCGCCTGCGCCAATGCGACAAGAGCGCTGACAACCCGGTCCACACCATCAAGCCAGCCGTCCCGCGTGCAGGTGAACGTGGGCGTTCAGCCGGTTTGCCAGACGGTTGGAATGGGTAACCATTAACAGGGCGGCACCCGTTTCAGCCACCAGCGACAGCATAAGATCGAGTACAGCGTCCCCTGTTGCCTCATCGAGATTGCCCGTGGGCTCATCGGCCAAAACCAGCCGGGGCCGAACGGCTAGGGTCCGCCCAATCGCCACCCGCTGTTGTTGCCCACTCGACAGCTGTTCAGGGTAGCGCGTTAGGACCTTGGCCAGGCCCAGCCGTTCAGCAAGGACCTTCAGCCACGCCGGATCAGGACGGCCGGCAAGTCGAGCCTGAAAGGCAAGGTTGGCTGCCACATCAAGCGAAGGGATCAGGTTGAACTGCTGGAACACAAGTCCGACTGTTCCCCGCCGCAGGGCGGCAAGGGCCATATCGTTCAGCCCCACAATATTGGTACCGCCAAGGTGGATTTCTCCCGCATCAGGGCTGTCGAGCCCTGCAACGAGGTGCAAAAGCGTGCTCTTGCCGCTGCCAGACTCGCCGGTCAGCGCAAGGCTCTTGCCCGCCTCCAGCGAAAGATCGATCCCGTGCAGAACATGCAACGGCCCTTCGCCAGTGGGGTAGAATTTGTCGATCTGGTCCAGCCTCAGCAGCATGTTACTCCCCGGAGGCCCGCGTGCTTCTGACACGGCATGCCAGCGAAATAGCGCCAAACAACGACCCCTTTCATACAGCCTCCAAACCCACTGCCTTAATTGGACAATGGTTTTCTTCAGAGGCTCGCGTTTTGCATCTAACGCGACCTCCACTTGGAATTCGATGTACAATTACGATCTAGAGCGGTTCTCAGCTAGGCGGGATAGGCGTTGACCGTGCCGTCGCAACTCACTTTCCAAACGGAACTGGAGCGCTGCCTTCAATTCCTCAGCAGTGCCGATGCCGTTGCTGAAAAGCGCCATGATTATGCCTGCAGCCTGGTCACACTCAGGCGTGCTTGGCTCTATGCCAGCCTCACGGGAATACGCGATCAAACCTTTCGGGCAAAGAGTTCCTCTTCGATCTTTGCGCGGTTGTTTCCATACTTTTTTACCAGCCTGAGGGCATCAGCCCGTTCGAGATGGTGCTTCTTCATGAGGTACCCGACTTCATAGTCTTCGCCACCGTCGACCCGTGCTCTGTCTTGCGGACCACGCTTTGACTTGTCGTCTGCCATGACAACCTCCATGGGCGATCGCCTCGCCCAAACGTGTCAAGGATAATCCTCTAATCGACGGGGACAAGGACGTAGTCGCCAACCATGTCGAAACCGCACAACTCCGCGGTCGCAGGGATAAGCCGATCCCTTACGGGGAACGCTTTGCTCGTCCGCCGTTCGAAGCGTCGAGGTCTTCTGGGCTGGTACACGTTCTTGCGGCCGTGGGAGGAAGCTTTCCGCGCGACATCACGAATGGAGTCCCTTGATGCATCGAAGGTCGCCAAATAAGCCGCTTCGGCTGTGGCTGCTTCCGGTTTTGCGTTCGCGAGCGCTTCAATCTCAATCAAGAACGGCATTTCAAACATGCCATCGTAGCCGAGAAAATGGAGGTATTGTCCGGCCTCGTCGTAGCTGCGGCTTCGGTTCGGAAAAGTCAGCGCCAAGGTTGAACATACCTCAAGCCGTCAAGAACCGCGTAGCGAACGTCTGTTGCAGGCTCGCGGCCTTGCGTCTCTTCGCATTGTGCGCGTTCAGAATTACGGCGGTTTCGAAGCTAAACTGCCACCCGCTTGATCCCGCTGCCCGGCCAGCGATGGAGCCGGGCTACTCCAGCACAGACTCTGCCCGTCGATCACCTCGATCGGCACGGACTCCAGACCGACATCGTCGAACAGCCGCGCATTTGACCGCGTTCGCCAAATTAATGGCCGGATCTTTGCGAAGCCTCCGCATTTTCGTGGGGGGAAGCCCTCCCAGCATCATCGTGATTGGACTTCACGATCGGTTGGAGTCACGCTGGCCGCAGGCATAAGAAGGATATGGGTGGACCAACTATCGTCTGAATAGGAGGCCAAAATGAAACACCAGACGATCGAGCAACTGCAGATCGTCGCCGAGATCGATCAGGCCTACCCGCGCCAGGCCATGTCGCGCAGCGCGCGTCTTGAACACTGGGCGGAGCTCCTTGAACGGAACCCTGACCGGCGCCTCTCGACGCTGCACCAGACCGAGTATCAGCCGGTTAGAGCACGCGGGGCCATGCGCGGCGACGGCTCGCCGATCTCAGTCGCTTTCGAGGATCCTGTCCTCCGCGCCGCCGGGTTGGAAAACGACAACTACGGCGAAGCGAAGCGGTTCTTCGAACTGACCGACAGGCAATTGCATGAGATCATCTGCTATTGTCATTTCGGCGCGACGGTGAGCGCCGTAACGGCCGCCCGTCACATCCGTGCGGCGATTGCCGGGAGACAGCCCGGCATGTTCGCTCGGATGCGTGAGGCGTTCGTCGGATAAAGCCGGAGCCGTTTCGCAGCATCATTTTTGAAGCGGCTCGCATGGAAAGCCGCCGCCGTAGCGCGGGCAAGCGCTCCCCACGCGGGGAGGCTGTGTTGCATGAGGGGGTGCGGCTTTCCGCAGGAGCACGCCGACGCCCCTCCTGCATCTTTTCCATCCGAACCGGAAAGATCCCAATGCTGCCAGTACATCCGTGGTCAGCGCCGTGGTTCAAAGGCTCGAACAGAGCGACATGCGCGCCGGATAAGCGCTATACATTCGCTGTCGAAAATTCGGTGCTTCATGGTGGGTCGAAGGTCGCGGACCTATGTCGATCGGGACCGGGAAAGCCAAATCGTGCCAAATTTTCGCGAACTGTATATATCTCTCGATGCACATTCAATCAAGGCTCGATAGGTTTGTCTCGTAATTGCGGATTAATATAGTCTGTTGTCGACAAAATTAAGATGGATGAATTACAATAAAATTGCTTATGGCTCCGCCTTTCGGACGGCCAAAAGCGCCGGTAAAAACGACTGATTTCATTTCAAATATTTTCGGTTTGAGGAATTAAAAATTTGGCACTCCTATCATTCGAGTGCCAAAGGGGCTATGTTAAGTGTTGCAGTCGCTCTATGTGCGGCGGCAGAAAGAACCCCCAATGAAATTCCGGCCACTCCACGACCGCGTCGTCATTCGGCGCGCGGAAGGCGATACCAAATCCAAGGGCGGGATCATTATTCCCGACACCGCCAAGGAAAAGCCTCAGGAAGGCGAAGTGATCGCCGTGGGCCCGGGCTCGCGTGACGAGAGCGGCAAGCTGATCCCGCTCGACGTCAAGGCCGGCGATCTCATCCTGTTCGGCCAATGGTCCGGCACCGAGGTCAAGATCGACGGCGAGGACCTCCTGATCATGAAGGAGAGCGACATTTTGGGCATCGTCGAGAAGATCAAAGCGGCCAAGAAAGCCGCCTGACCGGGCGATTTCCGATCCCGCAATTTCAAGACTGAACTGGACGTAAAATCATGTCTGCCAAGGAAATCAAATTCGCTACCGATGCCCGCGACCGGATGCTTCGCGGCGTCGAAATTCTGAACAACGCCGTCAAGGTGACGCTCGGCCCCAAAGGCCGCAATGTCGTCATCGACAAGGCCTATGGCGCGCCGCGCATCACCAAGGATGGTGTCGCCGTCGCCAAGGAAATCGAGCTTGCCGACAAGTTCGAGAACATGGGCGCCCAGATGGTGCGCGAAGTGGCCTCGAAGACCAACGACCTCGCCGGCGACGGCACGACGACAGCCACGGTGCTGGCCGCTTCCATCCTGCGCGAAGGTGCCAAATTCGTTGCCGCGGGCATGAACCCGATGGATCTCAAGCGCGGCATCGATCTTGCTGTGGCTGCTGTGGTGAAGGACATTCAAGCCAGGGCCAGGAAAGTCAAATCTTCGGACGAGATCGCCCAGGTTGGTACGATCGCCGCCAATGGCGACGCGTCGGTCGGCGCCATGATCGCCAAGGCGATGAACAAGGTCGGCAATGAGGGCGTGATCACCGTCGAAGAAGCCAAGACAGCCGAAACCGAACTCGATGTCGTCGAAGGCATGCAGTTCGACCGTGGCTATCTCTCGCCCTATTTCGTCACCGATGCCGAGAAGATGCGCGCGGAGCTGGAGGACCCTTACGTTCTCATCCATGAGAAGAAGCTCGGCAATTTGCAGGCGTTGCTGCCGATCCTCGAAGCTGTGGTGCAAAGCGGTAAGCCGCTGCTGATCATCTCGGAAGACGTCGAAGGCGAGGCGCTAGCAACGCTGGTCGTCAACAAGCTGCGCGGCGGCCTCAAGGTCGCAGCCGTCAAGGCGCCAGGCTTCGGTGACCGGCGCAAGGCGATGCTGGAAGACATTGCCGTGCTCACCGCCGGCCAGATGATTTCCGAGGATCTCGGCATCAAACTCGAGAACGTCACGATCGACATGCTCGGGCGGGCTAAGCGCGTGCTCATCGAGAAGGATACGACGACGATCATCGACGGCGCCGGCGAGAAAGCCACCATCCAGGCGCGCGTCCAGCAGATCAAGTTGCAGATCGAGGAAACGTCCTCGGATTACGACAAGGAGAAACTCCAGGAACGTCTCGCCAAGCTGGCTGGCGGCGTTGCTGTCATTCGCGTCGGCGGCGCGACCGAGACGGAAGTCAAGGAAAAGAAGGACCGCATCGATGATGCGCTGAACGCCACTCGTGCAGCCGTGGAAGAAGGCATCGTTGCCGGCGGCGGTGTTGCGCTTTTGCGCGCCAAGGCAGCTTTGACTGAGCTTACTGGCGCGAATGCTGACATGACGGCAGGTATTTCGATTGTGCTGAGAGCACTTGAAGCGCCGATCCGCCAGATTGCCGAGAATTCCGGCGTTGAAGGTTCGATCGTCGTCGGCAAGCTCTCCGACAGCAAGGATCACAATCAGGGCTTCGACGCCCAGAACGAAGTCTATGTCGACATGATCAAGGCCGGTATCGTCGACCCCGCCAAGGTCGTTCGGACGGCCCTGCAGGATGCCGGCTCGATTGCCGCGCTCCTGATCACCGCTGAAGCAATGATCGCGGACATTCCGCAGAAGGTTTCGCCCGCTATGGGTGGCGCGGGAGGTATGGGCGGAATGGGCGGAATGGACTACTGAGCGGCGCCTGAAACTATAGCCAGGACGACGGAAGGCCAGCGACGCGGGCACATGCGAGCCGATATCTCGGCGATCATCGGTTCGCTCGACATCGTGTTCGGGGAGATCGATCGATAGGCTCGTCGCTGTCGTATTTGCTGCTAAAAATGGTCTTGGAGACAAGAACATGACCGACACTCTTGCCGAGAAAACATGTACGCCTTGTCGCGGCGGCGTCCCGCCGCTCACGCGTGATGAAGCCCAACGCTTCCAGGCACAGGCTCCTGATTGGGAGCTGGGTGACGATGCCCACCGCATCCAGCGGAGCTTTCGATGCCGCAATTTCCGGGACGCGCTCACCCTTGTTCAGGAGATCGGTGAGCTCGCCGAAATCGAGGGCCATCACCCCGACATCAGCTTCGGCTGGGGTTATGTGACGGTTTCCCTGAGCACCAAGAAGATCAAAGGACTGCACGAGAACGATTTCATCATGGCGAGCAAGGTCGATCGGATGCTCGATCGCGCGGGGCGGCCCCTCGACCGCCAACGGTGACACGGCAAATCCATTGCCAATCAAGTGAGGTCGTTTATGCCACACATCCGTACCGACGATCAGCCCGCAACTCAGATCACTGTTATCGAGCCCGAACCGGACAAGCAGGCCGAGGCATGTCCGTCGTGACCGAGCGAGCGCGCTTTATGGCGCGCCAGCCTGGGTTCATCTCAATCAGCCTGCATCGCAGCCTCGACGGGCGTCGCATCGTCAACTACGTCCAATGGCAGAGTCGCGATCTCTTGCGATCGGCTCATCAAAATTCCGCAGGAGTGGGGTCACTTCGATCAGGTGACGGACGAGATCGATCCCCATCTGTACGATGGTAGCCCAAGTGATAGATAGTGGTCAGTAGGCATGCCGTCCACGTGACCTGAACCGCCGGGTCGAGACACCCGACATGAGCTGGTGAATTTACATGCACCAACGCCCCCTCCATGCACCAGTGCTCTCCGGCGGGCCTGGGGGGCCGATCCGCAATGCACTACGTCGATGTTCCACATTTGACGGCAATCAAGAAAGACAGCGCCATTCGGGTCCACGGTTCCATTGTCCCGGACAAATTTCGATTTCACCGGGCGAGGAGAAGCAAGTGCCAGACAAGGATCGAGTTATTGGATCGGCCAAAAGGGCCAAAGGCACCTCACTCCGCATCGAACTTACGTGGCGCACTGCATAACACCGAGTTCGGGGCAGCATAGAAGAAGACCTCGAGCGAGGGACGCGACTACCCCGTCAAGCTCGACGATCCAAGCTTCTCCGCTCCGATATCTGCGAGCCCGGTCGAGACCGACACCGAGGGCGTGTTCTCGCTCATCGGGTCTCGCCGCGCCGCAGAGTGATCCGACCTAACACGAAGCCCCGCCGCAAGGCGGAGCTTCGCCATATTCAGGTTCGCCACTGCTTGGCACCTCTGTCAGATGCGGCACGTTACACTTTGGCAGGTGCCTTGCGCGCCTTCCTCACCGGCGACTTAACTGCCATTGGGTTTGTTCACAACGCTCTCCGGCGAGCCGTGACGGCTCGCAGTAAACTTCGTCAACGCTTATGAAAGGTGCAACGGAATGGCCCAGATCGGAACCTTCACCTGCAACGACGACGGCTTCTTCGGCAACATCTCAACCCTGGCGCTCGACGGGAAGCTTGCCATCCTGCCCGCCGAGAAATCGAATGCCAAAATATGCCAGACCACCGCGTTCTCTACAAAGACATGGAGATCGGTGCGGCGTGGGATCGCACCGGCGAGAAGGCTGTCGCCTTCTCTCCGTATGCATCGACGATTCATCCTTCGTGCAACCCGATCCGCGCAACTCTGTTCCAATCCGATGCCGAGAAAAGTGCTTAGGGCCTGCACTGGAGCCGGCTCTCGGAGCGCGACGAGCGAGGCTGATCGGATGCTCCTATTGCGCCTCAGCGAGCCTTTCGCGTCAACTCGGGCGCTGGTTAAACACTCCGACCCGATCTCCCGTCAGGCGGCTGGCGTGCGCAGCGAAGGTCAAGGGCGGCGGGACGCTTGCCAATGGCTGCCGACGCTCATCGCGACGCAATTTGCGGCAAGCAGGTCGGCCGGCGAAGCCTTGCCCTTTGAAGCGAGCACGGCGGCAGACTGCCTGTGCGTCAGGATAGGGTGTATGCACTGTCGTCCGCAGCACCATGACAATGATGTCTGCATGCTTGGCTCACCCATTCGGCGTCGGCTATTTGCGCGGAACCTCCCACGCATGGTGAATGGCGGGCGCGCTCCAGCAGCACGATCTTATCCGCTGATCCATGGTTTCCGGGAAGCTGCGCGGATCGCTGATCAATGGTGCGGTTTCCATTCCGACGCGCTCTCGGCAGGGAGCGGGCGAGGCGAGCGCCCTCCATTCGCCGGTTTTCGCGCACGGGCGACATCCGGAATGACGTTGCAATGCGTAGCGACCGTGACGCGAATGTTGCGGCAGAGGCAGTGTTCGCGGCGATTCATTCGCCCAACAGTCGGTCGCCGACGAACGTTGCCGTAGTTGACTTAACTGCGGTCGAGCCTCGGCCGGATAGCTTGTGTGTCCGGCTGCGAGACCCGCCGCAGATAGCCTGTTTGTCCAGTGCCCTTCCATAGCATCACGTTGGCAGTGGCATTCCTGGTCAAGCGCATTTCGGTCTGTTGCGTCGCGGGAACTGCAGTGGGAGGGTTGTTTCAGGGGGACGGGGAGAGATGGCGGAGGACGGGAGCGGGACAGCGGGACCGAGAGTGAGGAGCGAGGGCAAGATAAAGCGAGCTGGCGCTCGCCCTCGCTTCGCTCGTAAGTGTGTGTCTGCACATTGTTTTTTCCTGCTCGTGCCGACGCTAGGCGGCAGGCCGCGAGGTGCGTGGCTGACGGTTGGTATCCTGTTGGTCTGAAAAGCAAAGATGTGGTGCCGCAGCGATGTGCGATCCGCTGATCTACGCCACAGCAAGTCTTTGCGCGCCATAGTACGCGCCGCGCTCCAGCCATCTTGAAGCGCGAATCCCGACGCCCGATGCTGTCGTCATGGCAAATCGTGACAGCGACAGATTCCAGGTTCGCACCGGCCGGACGCGGCATGGCGGCGCGCCGGTCA